>CACYBP010000342.1 GCA_902772625.1 Oscillospiraceae bacterium | reverse complement strand
GCCGCCGTGTAAAAGTCCGACGCGGAGACCAGATAGCGGTTGAAGAAGTCGGCGGTGGTCTCGGCGTTGTTGATGACGCGGGAGAGCATGATGCCGCTGTAATAATTGCTGACCGTGACGCACAGGGCGGCGGCCAGAGTGATCAGGATCACGATCACCGGCAGAAGCGTGTTGACCGCCCACCTGGCGCGGATCCCGCGGGTGCTTTTCATGGGGTTTTTCATGGCTTCTCGATCCCTTCTCTGATCAAGCCCACTTGTAGCCGTATCCCCATACGGTGAGAAGATGCGTGGGCACGGCGGGATTGTCCTCCAGCTTGATGCGCAGCCTCCGTACGTTCACGTCCACGATCTTGACGTCGCCCGAGTAGTCTTTTCCCCAAACGGCCTTCAGGATATCCTCCCGGGAAAGGGCCTTGCCCGCGTTTTCAAAGAAGGTGCACACCATCTGGTATTCCACCTGGGTCAGCTCTACGGGAACGCCCTTCCGGGTCAGGATCCGGGCGCGTTCGTCCAGCTCGAATTCTCCCGAGGAGATCACGGCTTCCGGCTCGTCGGAGGTGGGATTGACCCGGCGGTAAAGCGCGTCCACCCGGAGCACCAGCTCGGAGGGGGAGAAGGGCTTGACCACGTAGTCGTCGGCGCCCAGCATCAGACCGGTGATCCGGTCGCTCTCCTGGGATCTGGCGGTGAGCATGATGATGCCGGTGCGTCTGCCGAGGGAGCGGATGTGCTTGCACACGTCAAACCCGCTGATATCGGGCAGCATCACGTCCAGGATCGCGATGTCGATGGAGGGATCCCCGTCGATCAGGGCGATGGCGTCGCCGCCGCGGTCGGCGGTCAGGACGGTATACCCCGCCTTGATCAGGGTGATCTCCACGAATTCGCTGATGGACGATTCGTCCTCCAGAAGCAGAAGCTTTTTTGCCATTTACGGTTTCCTGCCTTTCGAAGTGATCCGGGTTATTCCTCGCTGGGGGTGCTGAGGGGGATCGACGCGTCGTCTATGGGATGGAGAAGAGCGCGCGCGTCTGAGAGAGAGAGCCTTGCGGCGCTGTCGGAGTCCCGGGGATTGACCACGGTCAGGTAATTCCCGTTGACCGTGAAGAGCACGGTCTCGGTGTTGGCGGGGATCAGGTTGGAGCGGCGCGCGGGATAGAGATTGCATTCCAGAAGGGTCTCGCCCGAAAGATCCGCGAAAAGCGTCCGGCGGACGCCGCCGGAATCGGTGCGGGTGTAGACCTGCGTGCCGTAGCGCCAGCCCTCGGGATAGACCAGATACCAGCTTCCCGCCGTGTCGTGATAGGTCGCGAAGTCGTAGGAGGTGTCGCCGGAGGGGGTGATGCCATACCAGTCTACCCGGTAGAAGGAGCTGCCGTTGCCGTTGACGACCTCCTGGGGCATGGGAAGCTCGATGAAGCCGTCGCCGTCGCAGTCGTCCGCGGGCAGAAGAAAGGGCATCAGCCAGTTGTTGTTGATCTTCAGCTCGGGATCGTACCCGAGGTTGAAGAAGCGGCCCTTGTAGTAGATCAGAGGGTCGGAGATGTATCCCGACACGTAGTAGCGGCTTTCCACCACAGCCACCACGTCGCCGGTGCCGATCTTTCCCGCCACGATGGTCTCGGGCCGGGTCACGCCGATGGAAAGCGGAGCGCGGCCCAGCTCCGCCGCGCTCCCCTCCCGGAAGGAGTAGAGAATGGCGGTGGCGTCGTTGCTGGAATCGCTGTTCTGCAGGATCAGAAGCTCGTCGGTCCCTTCTCCGTCGGCGTCGTAAAGAAGCCAATCGGTGTAAGGCACCCGGAGAAGCGGATTCAGCTCCTTTTTCTCCCCGTCCAGATCCAGGATCAGGGCGTTATACAGCGCCTCGGTGCCGTATTGAATGCCGACGATGACCTCCATGTCGCCGTTTCCGTCCACATCACTGAAGGCGATGCGGGAGAAGGCGCTGCCGGTCAGAGGGTATTCGGTGAGGTATTCGTACCGTTCCCCGGCGTCGGCGTAGAGAAGGATCGACATCCTCGCCTCCTCGGAGGAGCGCAGAAGGATCACGCCCTCACCGCGTCCGTCGCCCGTAAGGTCGGCGAAATGCATGGTGGTGCGCAGCTCGCCCCCCAGAGGATAGGTCAATTCCCACCCCTCGCCGAGGCGGCGGGTGATCTCGTTCTGCAGATCCTGATACTCGGGCTTGGAGACGGGGAGCTGGAACAGGTCGTCCACCGTCGGCACGCAGGAGGAAAGGAGAAGAAGCCATCCCAGACAAAAGAGGGCCAGAAGAATCTTTTTCAAAGAAAGACCTCCGCATTCGGGTGAACCGGCGCCCGGCCGCGGGCAGGGCGGCCGTGGAAAAGAGGAGCGGCGCGCGGAACGTATCTTTCCATCATCATAGCATATTTTCCCCCTTTTGTCCACCGGAAAGTGGATTTGAGAGAGGAAAAGGTGCCTGCCCTGCCCGGTCGCGCCGCAAAAAAGAGAAAAAACCTCTTGACACGGAAAAATGGCGCGCTATACTGAAAACAGGAAATCAAAAAGAGAGGAAGGCTGTTTCGATGAAGGATAAACTCGCGCTTCTCGGCGGAACGCCGGTCATCTCCCCGGGAGACGTCCCGGCGGAGACCTTTGATAAACTCTTCCGCAAGATGGTTCTGACAGAGGAGGCCAAGGCGGCGGCCATGGACGTGATCGAAAAGGGCTCCTTCTCCTTCACCGACGTCACCGAAAAGTTCCAGGAGGAGTTCGCCGCCTGGCAGGGGACGAATTACGCCATCGCCTACTGCAATGGCACCATGGCGCTCACGGCCGCCATGTACGCCATCGGGCTCGGAGAAGGGGACGAGATCGTCTGCTCGACCAAGACCTACTGGGGCAGCGTGTCGCAGGCGATCAATTTCGGCGCGTCGCCGGTGTTCTGCAACATCAACGATATGCTGAGCATGGATCCGAACGATCTGGAACGGTGCATCACCCCCCGCACGAAGGCCATCATGGTGGTGCATTATTACGCCTATCCCTGCGATATGGATCCCATCATGGCGATCGCCAGGAAGCACGGCCTGAAGGTGATCGAGGACGTTTCCCACGCCCAGGGCGGGCTTTATAAGGGCAGGAAGCTCGGCACCTTCGGGGACGTGGCGGCCATGTCGCTGATGAGCACCAAATCGCTTGCCTGCGGCGAGCTGGGCGTTCTGGTGACCGACGAGCGGAAATACTACGAAAGAGCCATGGCCTTCGGCCATTATGAGCGCAACAACGAAAACTATATCCGGGAATGCGACGATCTGAAGGATTATTTCCACATCGCCCTGGGCGGCGTGAAGGGCCGCGCCAACCAGGTTTCCACCGCCATCGGCCGGGATCAGCTGAAGCATTACGATGAACGCTGCATCGAGATCCGGCGGGCCATGAGCTATTTCTGGGACCAGCTGGAGGGTCTGCCCGGCTTCAGGCCGCTGCGCGTCGACGAAGCCACCGGATCCAACATGGCCGGGTGGTACGAGCCGCATGCCGCTTACTATCCCGAAGAGCTCGGCGGACTTTCGGCCAAACGGTTTGCCGAGGCGGTGCGCGCCGAGATCGGCGGTTTCTGCTACGAAGGCGGCAATTTCTGCCTGCATACCCATCCGTTTTTCAAAACCTTCGATCTGACGCATAAGGGGGTTCCCTCACGGATCGCCTACGCCGGGCGCGACGTGAGAAGGGAGGATCACCTGTGCGATCCCTCGCTGAAGAAATACTGTTTTTCCGCGCCGCGCTTCAACTATCTGGATCGAAGCGTGATCGATCTCTACGCCGCGGGGTACCGGAAGGTCATTGAAAAGCATCGCGACCTGCTGACGGACGACGCGCACGAAGCGCAGGGAGGCCGCTGGTACGGATCGGAGAACCAGAAATAAGCCGCGGAACCCGGGCCGCGAGGTCCGGGAGAATAAAGCGCACGGAATAAACGTTTGCTTATTTCAATAATAAAGAAAACGTGGTCGCCCGCCGGGGTCTTCCGAAAGGAGAAGAAGCTTCTTCCGGAGGGCCCCGGCTTTTCGCGTCGCCCAGATGAAAAACGCGTGTGCGGAGGAAAAGCGCGGACCCGATAAATCGCAATTCAGAGGTTGATTTTTCAGGGGGAACGGTATATAATAAATACAGTATACCTCGCGCTCAAGGCTTGATCACGGCAGGACCTGAAAACTGCCGTTTACCGTTTTATCAGGCGGACGCCGCAAAAGCCGCGGCGCGCTCCGCGCACTGTGAAGGAGAAGAACATGAACGACATCGGCATGGATCTGGGAACCGCTTCGGTTCTTGTTTTTGTAAAAGGAAAGGGCGTCGTTTTGCGCGAACCCTCGGTGGTGGCGCTGGACAAGGCCACGGGCAAGGCCATCGCCATCGGCAACGAAGCGCAGAGAATGCTCGGCCGCACGCCGGGCAATATCATCGCCATCCGTCCCATGCGGGACGGCGTCATCTCGGATTACGAGGTGACCAAGCAAATGATCAAGGAATTCATCCGCAAGGTCTGCGGCTTCCGCATCGTGAAGCCGAGACTGGTGATCTGCGTCCCCTCGGGCATCACCGAGGTGGAGGAAAGAGCGGTCATCGACGCGGGACTTGATTCCGGCGCAAGACAGGTCTTCCTGATCGAAGAGCCGGTGGCCGCGGCCATCGGCGCGGGCATCGACATCGCAAAGCCAGAAGGCAACATGATCGTCGACATCGGCGGCGGCACCACCGACGTGGCGGTGATCTCGCTGGGCGGTATCGTGGAATCCAACTCCATCAAAGTAGCCGGAGACAAATTCGACGAAGCCATCGTGAAATATATCCGCCGGAAACACAACGTCCTGGTGGGTGAACGCACCGCCGAGGAGATCAAAATCAACATCGGCTGCGTCTATCCCAGGGAGGAGAACCTCGTCCTGGAGGTCAAGGGGCGCTGCCTTCTGACCGGTCTTCCCAAGGTGATCGAGGTCACCTCGGCCGAGACCATGGAGGCCTTTGAGGAGACCACCATCAGCATCGTGGAGGCCATCCACCTGGTCCTGGAGCGCACGCCGCCGGAGCTGGTGGGCGACATCTCCTCCAACGGCATCATCATGACCGGCGGCGGAAGCCTGGTCTACGGCTTCGACCGCCTGATCACCGAGCACACCGGCATCGTCACCCACGTGGCCGACGACGCGGTCTCCTGCGTGGTGTACGGCACCGGAAAGGCGCTGGACAATCTCGCCATCATGCAGGACGGCACCATGAATATTTCCCGCAGACGCTACCAGTAAAGGGAAAGAAGGCTTACTTTATATGCAGGAATTCCCCCTTGAGGAACTGGAAAAGCTGGAAAAACGCCCCCATCTGCACTTCATCGGCATCGGCGGCGTGCACATGAGCGCCATCGCGGAGCTTTTGTTCCGCAGAGGCTTTCCGGTCACCGGAAACGACCGGGACGAAAGCGACAACGTGCTTCATCTGCGCTCCATCGGCGTGGACGTCCGGATCGGACATAAGCCGGAATACGTGGAGGGAGCCGATATCGTCGTCAGAAACGCGGCGATCCACGAATCCTCTCCCGATCTGGCCCGGGCAAGAGAGCTTGGCCTTCCGGTCTACGAAAGGCAGGAGGTCCTGGGCGCCCTGATGCGCGGGGCCGACAAGCGCGTCTGTATCGCCGGGACCCACGGCAAAAGCACCACCACCGCCATGTGCGCCCGCATCGCCTCGGATCAGAAGACCGATCCCACGGTGTTCTGCGGCGCCAAGATCCCGGAAACCGGCATCGCCTACCGGTTCGGCGGGAACGGGCTTTTCATCGCCGAATCCTGCGAATACTGCGACGCGTTTTTGAGCTTTTATCCCACCCACGCGGTGATCCTGAACGTGGAACCCGATCATCTGGATTATTTTTCGGGGATCGATCAGATCCGCGATTCCTTCCGGCGGTTCGCCTCCCTCGCGCCCGAGACCGGCGCTGTGATCGCAAACGGCGACGATCCGGCCATCCGCGCCCTTCTCAAGGACGTGAAAGCGCCGGTGATCACGGTGGGCTGGGGGAAGAACAACGACTATTATCCCGAAAACGCCCGTACCGAGAACGGATGCTATGCCTTCGACGTGATGCACGGCGGAGAAAAAGAGGCG
>CACYBP010000341.1 GCA_902772625.1 Oscillospiraceae bacterium | reverse complement strand
CCGAAGGCATTCAGCCGGTAATTATAGGTCACCAGGATCACGCCTCTTTGGGCAAATCCCTCGCCGTCGATCTCCGGTTCGTGCCCGAATCCGCCGAAATTTCCGCCTCCGTGGGTCCAGAATACAACGGGAAGCCTGTCTTCCCGGCTCTCGGCGGGCGTCCAGACGTTGATATACAGACAGTCCTCGCTGATCCGGTAGGGCGTCAGATAGAGATCCCTTCCGGTCCCGGGCTCATAGCTCCTGTCGGGCTGCATGGCCGCAGGCCCGAATTCCACGGTTTCGCGCACCCCTTTCCAGGACTCGGCCGGCTGCGGCGCACGGAACCGGTTTTCCCCGAGCGGCGGCGCCGCATAAGGGATCCCCCGGAAGACAGTCGCGATCGGATTTCCGCCCGCAGCGCCGCGGATGCGTCCGGTCTCGATCTCGGTCTCCCTCATGGGGTTGAAGGCAGGGCGTTCCTGCTGCTTGAAAACAAAAATCACGCTGAATCTCCTTTCCCCATCCCCGCCTTACTTCTGGGCGTCGAAATCGGGGGCCCAGGCCTTGAAGCCCGCGATCTGCTCCGGCGTGCCGTTGTAATAGCGGAGGGACTTGTCAAGAGACGCGATCTTCTCCATCTCCTCGTCGGTCAGGGCGAAATCGAAGATATCGAAATTGTCGCGGATGTGCCGGGGATTCCGGGAGCCGGGGATCACCACGTTCCCGCTCTCAACGTGCCAGCGCAGGATGATCTGCGCGCTCGATTTGCCGTATTTCGCCGCAAGCTCCCGGAAGACCGGCTCCTCGATCAGGGCTTTGTCGCCGTGTCCCAGGGGATACCAGGCCATCAGGCCGATCCCATACTTTTTAAGGAGCTTTTTCAGTTCGGTCTGAGGATAGTAGGGGTGCGCCTCCACCTGCACGGTTTGGGGCTTGATCTCGGCGAAGTCGACGGCGCTTTCCGTAAGGCCGGGGAAAACGTCGAAATTCGATATGCCGATGCTTCTCACCTTGCCCGCCTTTACGGCCTTTTCGATGTTTCGGTAGCCGGCCTGCCAGTTGTCGGTGGGCTGGTGCAGGAAAAGAAGATCGACGTAATCGGTGCCGAGACGGCGAAGCGTATCGTCCACCGCGTTTTCGTCCTCGTAGACCGAAGGCCAGAGCTTGGTCACCAGGAAGATATCCTCCCGTTTCACGCCGCTCTTCCGGATGGCGCGGCCGGTAGCCCTTTCGTTCTGATAGGCGTTGGCCGTGTCGATCAGGCGCACGCCGTCCCGCAGCGCGTTTTCGACGGCCGCCTCGGCCTCGTCGGGGGTGAAGGTGTAGACGCCGATGCCCGCCATCGGCATTTTGATCCCGTTGTTCAGGGTGAAGAATTCCATCTTTCTGCCTCCTTTTGTAAAGACCGGTCCCGGACCGGTTTTTTTTATATCTGATAAGCCCCCAGAAGGGCCTTCAGCGCGTTTTTTTCATAGTCTCCGATCAGTCCGACCGGATCGCTTTTCCCGTTGGTAATCGCCCAGACGGTCACGATCCCGTAGTAGGACGCGGCGATGGAGTCGGCAAGCGCCCCGGTCGGCGCGTCTTTTTTGAGCTCTCCCCGTTCCACCGCGGCATCCAGCGCCTTCCGGATCACGCCGGCGTCGTAGGCCAGCTTGCTTTTCCCCTGCTCATCCTCGGGCTCCACCACGTTTTTCAGCCATTGGCGGCACACCGGAAGCCCCGTGTCGAAAATATACTTCATGGATTCCGTGAGAAAGGCGGAGATCTGCCCCAGGGCGGTTTCTTCTTTCCCCGCCTCTTTCTCGGCGATAACGAAGCGGTTGTGGGCGATGACGTCCACCACCTCCTCCTTGCGCCTGAAATAGGTATAGAAGGTGCCCTTGGCTACGCCCGCCTCCCGGGCGACGTCCTCCACGCTCACGCCCTCAAAGCCCCGCTCCCGGATCAGCTTTTCCGCCGCGAGGATCAGCTTTTTCCGCGTCTCCAGCGCGGCGATCTGTCTTTTCCCCATGTTTTTCTTCTCCTTCCGCCTTCCTTAACGGCCGATTCTCTCCCGGCGTT
>CACYBP010000340.1 GCA_902772625.1 Oscillospiraceae bacterium | reverse complement strand
GGACAGACCGAAGAAGATCGCGGTGTTCTCGCCGTTCATATCCGTGTTGGCGGAGCAGTGCATCGAAGCGATGCCCTGGAGCGGCAGGTAGTAGTTCATCATGGAGAACATGCCCTTCTTCATCTCGCCGCCGTACCAGGTGTTCAGAATGACCTGTTCGCGGCTGGTGATGTTGAAGGCGACGCAGGTCTCGGAATTGAGGCCCAGCTCCTTGAAGTTTTCCACCTTGGCCTTGGAGGCGCAGTAGACGACGAAGTCAGGCTCGAAGGAAGCCTTTTCTTCTTCGGTGGGACGGATGAACATGTTGGTGACGAAGTGAGCCTGCCAGGCGACTTCCATCACGAAGCGGACCGCCATGCGGGTGTCCTTGTTCGCGCCGCAGAACGCGTCGACGACGTAAAGCTTCTTGCCGGAGAGCTCTTTCTGGGCAAGGGCCTTGACCTCGGCCCAGACGGCCTCGGACATGGGGTGGTTGTCGTTCTTGTATTCGTCGGAGGTCCACCACACGGTGTTCCTGGAGTTTTCATCCATGACGATATACTTGTCTTTCGGGGAACGGCCGGTGTAGATGCCGGTCATGACGTTGACGGCGCCCAGTTCGGTGAGCGTACCCTTCTCGTATCCCTCGAGAGACGGCTCCATCTCGTCTTTGAACAGGAGCTCGTAGGACGGATTGTAGACGATTTCCGTGGTGCCGGTGATGCCGTACTTGGCAAGATCGACGTTTTTCATGGATCAAGTACCTTCTTTCTTTGAGTTCGTGAAGTCCGCGCTCTTCGCGCGGAAAGGCCGGAATCCAGCCTTCACCAGATACTCCTACTATACCATAATTCCGGGAAATTATCAATCGACAGAAGCCGCTTTCTTTGAAAAATTGTAGCCGAAAACTCCCGCGAAAAGCGGGCGAGTCCCGTCTTTTTTCCCAAAGCGCGGGGAAAAAGCCGAATGAGAGACCCGGCGGACCGGAGAACGGTCAGCGGCGCGGCTTGATATTCAGATTGACGCCGAGGCGGTCCTCGGAATCCACGATGGTCCAGCTGCTTCCGGGGTAGATGCCGAGGGTGCGGTTCACGTCGTACCCGGCTTCCTTCAGGTCGGCGATCACCTGATCGCGGCTGCCCCCGACCTCGAAGCCCAGATGGTGGACGCCGTTGCCGTGCCTTTCGAGAAACTCCTGAAAGCTGCTCTCGCCGCCGGCGGGCTCGTGAAGCTCGATGACGAAGGAACCCATGTCGATGTCGCAGACCTTGAGGTCGCAGGAGACCGGCTTCCCCCGGTAGGTGTAGTTCTCGCCGCCTTCGAGATGGCGGTCTTCGATCTTGAGGTCGTCCCGGCCGAGCAGGGCCGACCAGCCCTTCACCGCGTCCTCGATATCGCGGACGACGATATTGATCTGGATGAACTGATCTTTGTTCAGAGGCGTTTTCACGGCTTTTTCTCCTTTTCTGTTTTTTCAAAACGCACGGCGGCGGGAGCCCCGCCATCTTCTTCCGTGATGATATCACATTCCGCCGCCCCGCGCAAGAGGAGACGGGAAAGAGCGGGCGGGGCTTTCTTTTTTTTCTTCTCTGTGATACAATAGAAAGAAAAAAGGCCGGGCGACCGGCGGGAGGCGGCAATATGTCTGATTTCAGCATCCTGGAGATCTACGACGTGGAGACGGGCGAAAGAAAGGCCCTCCGGGAATTCGACACCCTGATCGAAGCGCCCAACTGGCTTTCGGACGGCGACACCCTGCTTTATAACAGCGGCGGAAGGATCTGGACCTATTCCGTCGCCCGGGACGAGGCGAAGCTTCTGGAGACCGGGGAGTGCGACCATTGCAACAACGACCACGTCCCGTCCCCCGACGGGAAATATCTGGCGGTCAGCCACAATCCGCCCATGAAAGAGGGATGGGGCTCCTATATCTATATCATGCCCATGGGCTCGGGAGACGCGAGGCGCGTGACGCCCCTTTCGCCCTCCTTCCTGCACGGCTGGTCGGTGAAAAACGAGCTGGCCTACTGCGCCTTCCGGGGCGAGAGCGAGGGAGAACGCAAGGTGGATATCTTTACGATGCCCGCGGAGGGCGGCGAGGAAAAGCGCCTGACCGACGGCGTCGGCTACAACGACGGCCCGGAATACTCCCCCGACGGCGAGGAGATCTGGTTCTGCAGCACCCGGGGAAAGTCCGGCCTGATGCAGATTTTCAAAATGAACCGCGACGGCTCGGGGGTGACCCAGATCACCGATACGGGCGAGAACTGCTGGTTCCCGCATCTGTCCCCCGACGCCTCAAAGGTGGTCTATCTGACCTTCCGGAAGGGCGATCTCGAGCCCCACGAGCATCTTCCGGATAAGAACGTCGCCCTCTGGCTCATGAAGCCCGACGGAAGCGAAAGAAAAAAGCTCTTCGACCTCTTCGGCGGACAGGGCACCATCAACGTCAACTCCTGGAGCCCGGACGGGAAGAAATTCGCCTTCGTAAGCTATCGCTGAACGCACGGCCCGCCGGGCAAAAAGAGTCCGGCGGGCTCTGATTTCACCGGAGATTTCCGGTTTCGTCACCTTCCGGACACCGGGGCGTGATATCATGGGGAAAACGCGGCGACGTACGCCGGAGAAAGCGGAGTATCATGATCGAAGCGAGACATCTTTATAAAAGCTACGCAAAAACCGAGGCGGTGCACGACCTCTCTTTCCGGATCGGAAAAGGAGAGGTGGTGGGCTTTCTCGGCCCGAACGGCGCGGGGAAAACCACCACGCTGAACATGCTGACCGGCTGCCTTTCCCCGGGATCGGGCGAGATCCTGATCGACGGGATCGATCTCTTCCGGGAACCGGTGAAGGCAAAACGGAAAATCGGATATCTGCCCGAGGTGCCGCCCCTCTACCCCGATATGACGGCCGAGGAATTCCTGCGGTTCGTGGCCGCGGCCAGGGGGCTGCGGGGCGAAGCGGCCGAAAAAGAACTGATCCACGCGACGCGCGTCACCGGGATCGCCGGGGTGCAGAAAAAGCTGATCCGCAGCCTTTCCCGCGGCTTTCGCCAGCGGGTGGGCATCGCCGAGGCCATCCTGGGGGATCCTGAGATCGTGATCCTGGACGAGCCGACCTCGGGACTGGATCCCCGGCAGACCGTGGAGATACGGAAGCTGGTGCGCGATCTGGGAAAAGAGCACACGGTGCTCTTTTCCAGCCACGTGCTTTCCGAGGTGCGGGAGGTGAGCGACCGCGTCCTGATCCTTTCCCGCGGACGGCTGGTCGCCGACGACAGCGCCGGGAATCTGGAGGAAAAGGCGGGGGAGGGAAAGCTCCTCCTGCGCGTCCGGGGAGAAGAAAAGCTTGCCCGGGCGGCCGCCGAAAGCGTTCCCGGCGTTTCGGTGCTTTCGATCGAGGAGGAAGAAAACGGCGTTGCGCGGCTTATCCTTTCGGCGGGGGGCGACGAGGGCGCCGAAAGTCTGTTCTCGGCCTTTGCGGGACGCTCTCTCCCGATCCTCGGGATGGAGCCGGTGCGGACCGGTCTGGAAGAGGTGTTCCTGGAGCTGACCGGGGATAAACCCGGGGAAGATAAGGAGGAAGAGGCATGAGGGCGATCCTGGAACGCGAATTCCGCGGGTACTTTCAGACGTTCACCGGTTACGTTTTCCTCGCCTTCCTCTTGCTTTTCGCGGGGATCTACGCTTCCGTGATCAACCTGGCCAACGGCATCGCCTCCTATGAGGTGACCCTGGGGAACATGGCCTTCGTGTACGTCTTTGCGATCCCGCTTCTGACCATGCGCTCCTTCCCGGGAGACCGGAAGGACAGGACCGATCTGCTTCTGGCGTCCCTGCCTCAGAGCACAGCCGGGATCGTTCTGGGAAAGTATCTCGCCCCGGTGGGTGTGCTCTTTTTGGGGACGGCGCTGATGGCGCCGACGCCCCTGATCCTGAGCCTCTGGGGCAAGGTGAATTTTGCCGCGGCCTATTACGCGCTTTTCGCCTTCTTTCTTCTGGGCGCGGCGCTTCTTTCCTTCGGGCTTCTGGTTTCCGCCCTTTCCGGGACCCAGGCGGCCGCGGCGGGGATCTCCTTCGGCGGGATGCTCCTTATCTATTTCCTCTCGGACCTCGCGGGCTTTCTTCCGGGGACGGCGCTGGCTTCTTTCCTTGCCCTTCTCGGTCTCGCCGCGGCGGCGGGAGGCGCGATCTTCTGGCTTTCCCGCTCGCTTCCCCTGGCGCTCGCCCTTTCGGGCGCAGCGGCGGGCGGCGCGGCGCTTCTCTACGCCCTGGACAGGAGCGCCATGGAGGGGCTTCTGGAAAGAGGCGTGAACGCGCTTTCTCCCTTCCAGCGGTTTTATGCCGTTCTGGGAGGAGAGGCCGACCTCACCCTGATCCTTTTTGATCTGAGCTTCGCGGCGCTTTTCACCTTCTACACCGTCTACGCAGTGGAGAGAAGGAGGTGGAGCTGACCGTGAAAAAAAGCATGAAGACCCGTAAAGGGGATACGGGAAAGAATTTTTACCGGGGCGGCGTGACCGGCGCGCTGATCCTGGTCCTTGCACTATTCGCCGCGGTGATGCTGAACCTTCTGGCGGGAGCTCTTCCCGAAAAGCTTCGAAGGATCGATCTTACCGAGGAAGGGGTCTATTCGCTCTCCGACGGGACGAGGGAGAGGCTCCGGTCGCTTTCGGAGGAGGTCACCCTGACCCTTCTGGCCCCGGCGGGAGAAGAGGACACGGTGCTTCTTTCAGTCCTGGAAAAATACGCGGCGGAGAGCCGGATGGTGCGCCTGGAAAAAAAGGACCCCGCCCTTTATCCGCACTTTGCCGAAAAGTATACCCGGGAGACGGTTCAGGACAATTCGGTGGTGGTGGAAAGCGCGCGGCGCGCGCGGTTCCTTTCCTATTCCGATCTTTACCGCACCGACGTGGACGAGGAGCTCTACGCGGCCACCGGCTCCGAGGGAGTCGAGACCGTGTTCGTCGGCGAAAGCCGGATCACCTCGGCCGTCGCTTACGTCACCGGAGAGAGCTTCCGGAAGATCCTCGTGCTTTCGGGGCACGGGGAGGCAGCGCTTTCCGAAGGGTTTGCCGCGGCGCTGGAGCTTGCCAATTTCGAGATCGAAGAGACGGCGCTTCTCTCGCTTCCGGAGGTGCCGGAGGGAGATCTGCTTCTGATCAACGACCCCGAAAGCGATCTTTCCGAAGCCGAGGCCGGGGCGATCGAACGCTATCTGGACAAGGGCGGAAAGCTTCTGCTCCTGACCGATTACGAGACCGCAGAGCTTCCGCATCTGGATTCCCTGACCCTTTCCTACGGGATGGAAGGCCTTCACGGGCTGGTGGTGGAGGGCGATTCGGGACACGCGGTCTACGCCTATCCCTACTACCTCCTGCCCGAGACCGGCGAGGGCGGGATCGCCGGGAGCGTGAAGGAAGAAAAGCTTCTCTTCGTCGTTCCCATGGCGCACGGGATCGCCTTTGCCGGGAATCTTCCCCGGGCGATCGCCGCCGAGGAGATCCTGAAGACCTCCGACCGCGCCTATCTCAAGGCCGGGATTAAAGACGGCGAAAGCGTGGAAAGAGCCGCGGGCGACCTTTCCGGCCCCTTCCTGGTGGCCGCGGCGGCGACGAAAAATCCGGGGGAGGAAAACGAAAGCAGGCTGATCTGGTTCGCCTCGGCCTCCATGACCGACGGGGCTGTGGACGGGATCGCCGCGGGCGGGAACCTGAGACTGATCCTGGCGGCCATATCCCAAAGCGTCGGCGAAGAAAGCCTTCTGCCCATCGCCGAAAAGAGCGTGAGCTACGAACACCTCACGGTGACGGCCCGGGACGTGAAGATCACCGCCGCCGTGCTGATCGGCGTGATCCCGGTGGGGATCCTTCTCGCTGGAGGGATCGTCCTGTGGAGAAGGAGACGGCGCTGATGTCCGGCAGAGGAAAGACGATTTGCGCGCTTCTGGCGCTCGGGGTGCTTTTGCTTCTGGGATGGCTTGCCCTCCGGCATTTCTCCGCGCCGGAGGAGACGCCGGAGCCTGAGGAGGAGACCCTTTTATATCTTGAAAACGATCTGGTGCTCTCGCTCCGGCTTTCGTCGGGCGGGGAGAGCCTGACCCTTTCCCGCGACAACGCGGGCCTTCAATGGGAGGCGGAGGAATTTCCCGGCGCCGCTTTGGACGAAGCGAAGATCGCGTCGATCCTTGAAGCCCTGTCGCCCCTGAAGGTGATAAGACGGCTGGGAAAGGCCGGGGGGGATTTCGGATTTGACCGGGAAGAGCTTCTGATCACGGCGGGGACCGGGGAAGAGGAGGTCACGCTGACCCTCGGCGAAGAAAACGCGTCGCTGGACGGCGGGTATCTGAAAACCTCCGGCGAGGAGGGGATCTTTCTCGTGCCGCGCGCGCTCTGGGAGGCCGCGCGCCATCCCGCGCTGTATTTCCTGAAGCCCGACGCGATCCCGTCACTTCTTTCGCCCGATTCCTTCCGGGTGAATAAGCTTATCCTGACGTATCTTCCCGAAGGCTCCGAAGGGGTCTATTCGCGGGATTGGCGCTGGTTTTTCGACGGGGAAGGCGAAGCCCTGCGCTACGCGGGAAACGACGAGGTCGATCTTCTTCTGAACGCGGTGCGGAAAAGCTCCTTCCGGGAAGCGGCGGGCTTTTCAGAGGACGAGACCTTTTTTGAAAAGACGGGGCTTTCGACCCCGGAGGTCACATTCGAGGCCTTCTGGACCGGGGAGGGGGAGAAGAAGTCCTTCACCCTTCTGATCGGGAAGAGCTTTGCGGGAGAAGACGGGGAAAGACTCTGCTACGCGATGACCGGCGGCTCCGGACTTGTCGCGACGATGGAGGAGAGCGTCAAGGACGCGCTTCTCGGGGCAAGCGAGGAAAGCCTTTTCCCGCACGACGTCCTGCCTGTGGACTGGGACACGGTGGAGGCCGTGGAGATCGCCGAAGGCGAGGAAACGCGCCGGATCGACTTTTCCCGGGAAAACGCGGAAAACGGCGAAGGGGAAGAGGACGAAACGCTGGTTTTCCGGGAGGGAGACTTGATTCTGGACCGGGAAAGCTGCGAGAAAGCCTTCGACGCGCTTTCGCTCCTCACGGCCGAGAGTACGGCGGACGACGCGCCCGGCGGGGAAGCGCCGGTCTTCACGCTGACCCTTTTCCGGAATACGGATTCCTTCCGGGAGATGACCCTCGCGCTTCTGCCCTACGACCCCTTATATTACCGGGTGAGGTTTGACGGAAGGGATTTCCTTCTGGTGGGAAAGAGCGAAGCGGACGGGGCGATCTCTCTTCTGACCGCCGCGCTTCGGGAAGAGGAAAACTGAAAAAGAAAAAGTACGGGGCGCCTCCCGCGGGAAGGCGCCCCGTACGTATATTTGCATTCTGTCTCTGAGCCGTTTATTTCAGCCTTTTTGGGGCTTTTTCAGGGGCTCGTCCCATTCGGGAAGATCGATCTCAAGCGGGTCGTCCGGGGAAGGGCGGAGCATCCAGTCGCGCCCGTCGGGGGAGAAGGAGGCGATCCTGTCCACCGGCATTTTCACGTACTTCGCCGTGGCTGAGGCGAGAAGGACCCCTTCGGGATCGTAAAGGCGGCATTCGCCCACGAAGAGCCGCCGGTTGTTTTCGGCGACCCGCGCCCGGAGCTTCAGGGGCACTCCGTAGGGAGTGGGGCGCAGAAAGCGGACGTTGAGCTCTCCGGTCACCGCCCAGGTGTCCGGCTCGGCGATCTGCACCACGCGGCCCGCCGCCTCGTCCAGGAGGGCGGAGATCGCCCCGCCGTGCACCCGGCCTGGGTAGCTCTGGTGATTGGGATGGAAGGTGACCAGGGCGGCGAGATCGCCGTCGTCCAGCACGTAGAATTTCGCGTGCAGACCGAATTCGTTGTCGACGCCGCAGACGAAACAGTCGGCGGCGGTGTTCTGTACCGATACGACCTTGTGAAGCATGAGGATTTCCTTTTCTGCCCGCAGGCTTTCCGGAAAAGCGCGGGCGACGTTTTGGAAAGATTTTTGCCCGGCCCGTGTCCTGCCGCCGGACGCCTATATTGTACCACGCATCGCGGGAGGGTGTCAAGAAAGAGAAGAAAGGGCCGCGGCGGGGAGAAGGATTGCTTTTTCCCGCCGCGTGGTGTAGAATAGAAAAAAGTCCGGATCCGAAAGTGACCGGAT
>CACYBP010000339.1 GCA_902772625.1 Oscillospiraceae bacterium | reverse complement strand
TTCGCTTCGAAGCCTTCCAGATTGGAAATATTGATGGTTGCGTAAACCGTGGCGAAATTCGCGTTGTTGAAGCCGCGCTTCGGAAGTCTTCTCTGAAGCGGCATCTGTCCGCCTTCAAAGCCCGGGCGGATCCCAACGCTGGAGCGCTGGCCCTGGCCCTTGTGTCCGCGGCCGCCGGTCTTGCCGTTGCCGCTTCCGGGCCCGCGGCCCTTGCGCTTCGCCGCCGCCTGCTTTTCGGCGGGGGAAAGGTTTCCTAATTTCAGCATTTCAGTGCCTCCTTACTCAACGACTTCGGTCTTGACGAGGTAGGCGATCTGGGAAAGCTTGCCCTGCGTCATGGCGTTGTCGGGCTGGACACTCGCGTCGTTGATCTTCTTGAGGCCCAGTGAATGCGCTGTTTTGATGTGCTTTTCGTGTCTGCCGTTCAGGCTTTTGACAAGAGTAACTTTAATCATGATCTATTCCCTCCGTCAACCCTGGATCTCGGCGACCGTCTTGCCCCTCTTGCGGGCGACGTCTTCGGCGCCGGTGAGCTGCATCAGGCCCTGGACCGTCGCGGTGACGACGTTCTGGGGATTGTTGGAACGAAGTGACTTGGTTCTGATGTTGTGGATGCCGGCCATCTCCATCACCGCACGCACCGGACCGCCGGCGATCACGCCGGTGCCCTCGGGGGCGGGCTTGAGGAGGACTCTTCCGGCTCCGAACTCACCGATCACCTCGTGGGGGATGGTGTTGCCGAGAAGGGTAACTTTCACAAGGTTCTTCTTCGCGTCTTCGATGGCTTTGCGGATGGCGTCGGGGGCCTCGCTGGCCTTGCCGATCCCGTATCCGAGGATGCCCGCGCCGTTTCCGACGACGACCAGAGCGGAGTACTTGTAAATGCGTCCGCCCTTGACGGTCTTGGATACGCGGTTGGTCACGACGACCTTTTCCTGAAGCTCACCGAGTTCAGCGGCGTCAATTCTCTGAGACATGTTCGATCCTCCCGTTAAAACTTGAGTCCGCCTTCGCGGGCGCCGTCAGCCAGTGCCTGGACACGGCCGTGATAGATATAACCGCCGCGGTCGAACACCACGGTCTCGATACCCGCGCCTTTGGCTCTTTCGGCGATCAGGAGGCCGATCTTCTTGGCCGCGTCCTTGTTGCCGCCGTATTCGGTGAAGTCTTTTTCGACGGTGGAGGCGCTGACAAGAGTCTTGCCGGCCACGTCGTCGATCACCTGCGCGTAGATGTGCTTCTCGCTGCGGAACACGCAGAGTCTCGGCCTTTCGGGGGTGCCCGAAATAACGGCGCGGACTCTCTTATGGCGCGCCAGACGCGCTTTATTGGAATCTTTTCTGCTGACCATTATTTATGCACACTCCTTACTTCTTACCGGACTTGCCCTCTTTGAGGATGATGACCTCGCCGAGGTAACGGATGCCCTTGCCCTTGTAAGGCTCCGGAGGTCTCTTCGCGCGCACGTCGGCGGCGAACTGACCGACCTTTTCCTTTTCGGGACCCTTGATGGTGATGGCGTTGGGAGCGGGCACCTCGATGGTGATGCCGGGGATCTCCTCCACCACGACCTGGTGGGAATAGCCCAGGTTCATGACCAGCTTGTTGCCGTCCTTGGCGGCTCTGTAGCCGACGCCCTGGATCTCGAGCTTCTTTTCAAAGCCGTCGGTGACGCCTTTGACCATGTTCGCGATCAGGGTGCGGGTCAGACCGTGCAGCGCACGGCACTTCGGATCGTCGCTGGAACGGGAAACCTTGATATGACCGTCTTCTTTTTCGACGGTGATGCGGGCGTCGTAGACGTAGGAAAGCTCGTCTTTCTTGCCCTTGACGGTGACCTTTCTGGCCGCCTCATCCACGGTGACGTCAACGCCGGCCGGGATCTGAATGGGAAGTCTACCGATTCTTGACATTTCTCATTCCCTCCTTACCAGACGAACGCAAGGACTTCGCCGCCGACGTGAAGCTCGCGGGCTTTCTTGTCGGTCATGACGCCCTTGGAGGTG
>CACYBP010000338.1 GCA_902772625.1 Oscillospiraceae bacterium | reverse complement strand
TAAAGCTTTCGGAGCCGTTCGAGCTCCAGAAGGCGGACCGGCATCTCCTCCCCGGTCTCCTCCCGGAGATAGGGCGTTCCGGTGCGGGCCGAAAGGGCCCAATGGATCCTGCGGGCGGGATCGCCCGGGCGGTATTCCCGGATCTCAATCTCTTCCCCACCCGAAAGCCTTCTGCGGGCGGGCGGTCCTTCTTCCGCGCCTCTGCCGGGATCGTCCTCTTCTCCGGAGCGCGCGGGAGGAAACACCGCAAGAAGGATCCGTCCCCCGGCGGTCTTTTTCCCGACCCTGATCATGAAAAGTCCCAGGGCGTCCTCCGCCGCAAGTGACAGAAGCTCGATGCGGAGAAAGCCGGTCCTCCGGGGCGTGAGGAAAAGCACCGGCGGGTCGCCCCGGTCGTCGGAGGCAAACGTGATTTTTCTCTTTTTTTCTTCTCCCTCCCGGATCGCAAGCCGGAACCGGAGCCTTCCCCGGGGAAGCTTCCTCTTTCTTTTCACCGGCAGCGGGATCCCGGTCGGAAGGCCCCGTTCGGTCTCATGGGCCGTCTGCCATTCCTCCCCCTCGATCCCGTTCCGGCGCCGGATCGCCTGCATCAGCATGACGAAGGCGACCGCAAAAAGAGCGAAGCCCAGGACGATGAAAAAGTGGAACCGGTACACCGCCCCGAAATAGAGAAAGGCCGCCGCGGTGAAAAGCCAGAAGATCCCTCTCATCGCGTTCCCGGCTCCTTTACGCGCTTCAGGATCGCGCCAAGCAGCTCTTCCCGGCTCTTTCCGGAGCGTTTTCCCTCGGGGGAAAGCTCCACCCGGTGCCTCGTGACGTAAAGGAACTGCTCCTGCACGTCCTTCAGAGAGGCCTCCCGCCGCCCGTCCATAAAGGCCGAGGCTCTGGCCGTCAGGACCAGGGCCACGGTGGCCCGGGGCGAGGCGCCCCGGAGGAACGCGGGATCCTCCCGCGTCGCCTTCACCAGCTCCACGATATACCGGAGGAGCGGCTCGCCGACCTCCACCCCGTGGATGGCGCTCCGCATCGCGCGGAGTTCCTCCGCCGTGACCACGGGAGAGGCCAGTGTTTCCCTCCTCGCCTCGCCCACCGAGCGGGCCAGGAGAAACTCGGACTCCTCATCCGGGTATCCCAGGGAAAGCGAGATCATGAACCGGTCGATCTCGGCCTCGGGCAGGGGCTGCGTCCCCGCCGCGCCGAGGGGATTTTCCGAGGCGATGACGATAAAGGGATCGGGCACCGGACGGGTGACGCCCTCCACGCTGACCTTTTTCTCCTCCATGACCTCCAGAAGGGCTGACTGGGTCTTGGGAGAGGTGCGGTTGATCTCGTCGGCCAGAAGCAGGTTGGTGAAAACGGCTCCCGGCTGATAGACGAACCTGTCTTCCTCCCGCCGGTAGATTGAAAAGCCGGTCAGATCGGAGGGGAGCACGTCGGGGGTGAACTGGATCCGTCTGGCGTCCAGCTCCATCGCCCGGGCAAAGGCCAGAGCCATCATGGTCTTCCCCACGCCGGGAAAATCCTCCAGAAGGATATGCCCGCCCGCAAGGATCGCCGTCATGATCTCCCGGATCTCCCGCTCCTTCCCGAGGATCACCTTTCCGACCTCTTTCATCACGTCGTCGGTCTTTCGCATGGTTTTTCCTCCCGTCTCCTTTTCTTTCGTTCTTCCCGTTCTCCGGAGAAGCGGCACCGCGCCGCAGACCGCCGCATAAAGGCATAAGAGCGGCGCCAGGTCCGGCGGCAGGGCAGCCAGAAAAAGCTCGGCCCGGACCGAAAGCGCCTCCAGCTCCTCCTCGGTCCCCACGGGGAGGAAGGAGCTCTGCCGACTTTCCCCTTCTTCCGCTTCCTCCTCGCGGTCCTTCTTCTCCGCGTCCCTTTCGGCCTCCTTCTCCATCAGGCGCTGAAGCCTTTCGGGCTCCAGCCCGGGATAGGAGGCGACGACGCCGCCGTCGGCGGCCGGAGTCACCTCCACCGGCGTCCACCCCGTATTCTCCAGATAGATCTCCACCCAGGCGTGCGCCTCCACGTCGGTGACGGTCGCCTTGTTCATCCCCTCCGGAGTGCGTGAGAAGGCTCCCGGCTCCACCAGATACCCCACGGCATACCGGGCGGGGATGCCGTAAGCCCGGTAGAGAAGGGTCGCCGCGGCGGCGTAATGCTCGCAAAAGCCCTTCTGCCGGACGAACAGAAAGTCCTCCACCGGGTCGCGCGCCGCGCTTCCCCGCCCGGGATTCAGGGCGTAGGAGGTGCGGGAGGAGAGGGTATAGAGAATGAAGGCGGTGATCTCCTCCCGGTCGGAAAGCGGGTTTTCCTCCACCAGTTTCACAAGGCCCGGCAGTTCCTCCCGGGGAAAGCCGAGATAGCGTTCCTCAATCAGTTTTTTGTGCGTTTCTTCCAGAGAGTAATACCACGCGCCGATCAGCTCGGGAGTGGCCTCCTCCCAGCGGAAATGCATCTCCGAGGGGGCGTAATACTCGTAAAGAAAACTCCCGTCGGCCTCGTCCCCGTTCTGAAGCCGGCTGAAATAGGGTTCGTAGCGGATGCTTCCGTCTCCGGCGAGGTATTCGATCCAGAGCATGTCGGGAGAGGCGGTCTGTCCGCTCCGTTCCCGCGCCAGCGGGCCGTGCACCACGGTATTCAGGACGTAGTACTTACGCACGGCCATGCTTTCCATGAATTCGCTCCAGCCCGGCCAGCCCATTCGCTCCTGAAGCAGGCTGGCGACTTCAATCTCGTCGTCCTCGCTCCAGACGCCGTTCCGGTAATCCCGGCCCACAAAGCCGCGAAGATAGAGAGGCTCGCCGGGCGCGCGGTAAGAATAAAGCGAGAGATGCGCTCTTCCCGTGCGGTACACGTTCCCCCGGGAGATCACACCGCCGCCCGCCGTGGCGGCCGGCGCTCCCCGGAGATAGCCTGCAAGGGTCCTTACGGCGTTTTCCGCGCGGTAGATCCCCTCCTCCGCCTCTTCGGAGACCGGAAGAATCAAAAGGACCGAAAGGATCCCCGCCGCCGCGAGAAGGATCGCTCCCTTCCACCGGCCGCGCCGGGGAAGAAGCGGAAGAGGAAGAGAGACAAAGAGAAGTCCCAGGGGAAGGATCCCCGGACGGATCCCGAAATAGGGCAGAAGAAGCACGCTCCCTGCCGCGAGAAGCGCCGGGATCCCGGGAAGCTCCAAGAGAAAGACAAAAAGCGAAAAAAGCCACGCCGTCCCGAGCGCCAGGATCGTGGAAAGCAGGTACGCTCTTCCCTCCCCGGTGCCGGCCAGCGCCGCGCGGAGTCCCTCCCATTCCCGGGCGATCCCGCGCCGGAGGAGAAAACACGCCAGAATGAAAACCGCCGCCTCCCCTCCCGCGAGCAGGAAAGCGGGTCTTCTTTTTTCCGGGCCGCTCTTTTTATCCGGGAACAGGAAGCGGTTCAGGAAAAGAAGCAGCGCCGCCCCCGCGATCGCGGGGAGCGGCATGATCTCCAGCCCCTCGATCCCGGAGAACGCCAGAACCAGACCCCCCGCGCCGAGAAGGCAGGGGATCGCGTCGGCATATTTCAGAAAGAGCTCTTTTCGCATCACGGTACCGGTTCCGGGCGAGGCCTTCTTTCCCCTTTTCCCGGGGAAGACGGGATCCCGGTCCCGCCCGGCCGCGCCTTTTTCTATTTATTATACAAAAGGCGAAAAAAGAAATCAAGGAAAAAGCCGGGCGCTTTTCTTTTCTTTCACATTG
>CACYBP010000337.1 GCA_902772625.1 Oscillospiraceae bacterium | reverse complement strand
GTCTCCACGGCGGGGGCGATGGCATCCGCCACGGTGCCGGGCGCGAAGGGAGATTTCAGGTTCCCGATCTTCAGAAGATCGAAATAGCCCTTGCTTCCGCCGGCGCGGCAGAGACGGAGATAATCCTCCCAGGCGGACTTGCGGTCCTTCTGCATCCTGCCGTAATACTGCAGAGCGCAGATCTCCGACATGGCATATTCCACGTAATAGAAGGGATAGAGGAAGATATGGAGCTTCTGCATCCAGAAGCCGCCCTTTTCCAGGAAGCCGTTCCCGTCGTAATCGCGCCAGGGCAGGTACTTCTTTTCGGTGACGCGCCACGCCTCATAGCGCTCCTCGGCGGTCATATCGGGCTTTTCAAACACCAGATGCTGGAATTCGTCCACCGCCACCAGATACGGGATGGTCATCAACGTGCCGCGCAGATGCGAATAGAGGTACTTCGGCGTATCTTCGGCAAAGAATTTGTCCATCCAGGGGTAGGTGAAGAACTCCATGGACATGGAATGGATCTCGTTGATCTCGGCCACCGAGCCATAGTATTCCGCAAGCTCCTGCACGCGCGACGCCGTAAACATCTCGAAGGCGTGTCCGGCCTCGTGAGTCAGGACCTCCGCGTCGGCGGTGGTGCCGTTGAAATTGGAGAAGATGAAAGGCGCCTTCAGGCTCGGAAGCATGGTGCAGTATCCGCCCTGTCTCTTGCCCGGGGTGGAAAGCAGATCGTAAAGCTCGTATTTCACCATGAAATCGAAGAACTCGCCGGTCTCGGGGCTGAGCTCGCGGTACATCTCCTGCGCCGCCTTCACCAGTTCCTCCACGCTTCCCCGGGGCTCGGCGTTGCCGTCCGGGAAGAGATACGCCTCGTCGTAGAAGCGGAGCTTATCTACGCCGATGTTCTTTCTCTGCTCCTCGGCAAGCTTTTCACATACCGGGACCACCACGTCCCGCACCTGATCACGGAAACGGGCCACGTCCTCCTTGGTGTAATCAAAGCGGCCGCGTTCAAGATACCGGTAATCGATGTAATTTTCATACCCCATCTTCTTCGCCATACCGATCCGGAGGGCCACCAGCTCGGAATAGATCGCGTCGAGCCTGGGGGCCGCCTCTTCGTAGAGTCTCGCCCATTCCAGGAAGGCGCCTTTTCTCACCTCCCGGTCGGGATCCTCCATGAATTTCAGAAGGCCGTAGAAATTGCATTCCACGCCCCGGTAGGTGGTCTTGCACCCGGCGATCAGCTTGGAATACTCGTCGCGCAGGTCGCTTTCCTTGACAAGATCCTCCACGAGCTTTTCATCCTGAAGCCGCACGTCGTTTTCAAGATCGCGGAAATACTGATTCCCGATCTTTTTCTCCACCTCCGCGCGGAAGGGAGAGGCCAGCACCGCCTTTTTGAAGGCGAGCATCACCGGGATCAGCTTCGGCTCTTCGGAATTGAGATATTTCATCTCAGCCTCGTAGAATTCGTCGTTGGAATCCACGGTGCTTCTGACGTAGGCCACCGTGGACATGGTCTCGGCGTCCCCGGTGATCTCGCCGAGGGCCTTGATCTTAGCGTAAAGCTCGTCGGCGGAAGCCGCTTTTTCCGCGCCGTGCGCAAGCGACTCGATCTCTTTCTGAAGCGCCTGAAAATCCGGGCGGCGGTATTCGATATCCTTGAATTTCTGCATGGGAGCCTCCTCGTCTTCGTTTTCTCCATTATATAGCCCGGAGGTCTTTTTGTCAATTCCCGCGTCGGCAGGAAAAGACCGCCGCCCGGCAGAAGCCGGGCGGCGGTCTCCGGGTCACACGCAGCAGCCGTGTTTTCCCATCATTTTGCGGAGCGCTTTGAAGTTCTTGGAGGCGCCCGGCGTCATAAAGGCGCCCAGGGCCGCTCCGGCTGTCATGCCGAGAAGCGCTCCGATCAGGAATCCCTTCACAGTCAAGTTTCCCCCATTCGTTCATTTGCGTGTTCGCGCGGTCTTATCATGCCGCAGCGGAGCGCGGTTTACGCAAGGGAAATTCTGTTTTTCAAGGAAAATCAAGCTTTCGGACAAAGCTCGATGTATATAAGCTCCCGCGGATTGAAAAGCCTCGGAAAAGGCGTGCCGTTCCCGAGCCCCCGGCTGACGATCAGCCGTTCTTTGTAGATCCCGGAGGTCAGAGCCGGGAAAAAGCCCTGTCCCGGAGCGAAAAGCCCCTTCCCGAAAAGGCGGATCTGTCCGCCGTGGGCGTGACCCGAAAGGGTCAGATCAACGGGAAGCTCTTCGATATAGGGCGGAAACAGTTCCGGATGATGGGAAAGAAGGATCTTGTATCCGGGCTTTTCGGCGAAACGCCGGAGGAAAGCGACGTCCGGCCTCTGGGTGTGCCAGCGGCTGTATTTTCCCTCCCGCCCGCAGGGCGAGGTCAGCCCGCCCACAAGGATCCGGTCCGCGCCGATCTGAAGAGGCTCCCAAGCGTCGTCAAGAAGCGCGACGTTTCTTTCCCGGAGAAGACCTTTGAGCGTTTCGTCCGCGACCCATTCGTGATTGCCCACCGAGAAAAAACACGGCGCGATCTTCCCGGCTTCGGAAAGAAAAGCGAGGCTATTTTGCGTTCTCTTCTCCTCCGGAGCCAGTTCCGGGGCAAAATCGAATATATCCCCGGGCATCAGGATCAGATCGGGCTTTTCCTCTTTGAGCGAAAGGATCGCCTTTTCCCCCTTTTCGCCGTGAAGGTCGCTGGCCAAAGCCAGCTTCAGGCGGGAGGAAAGACCCGCGGCGGGAAGAACGAGCTTCGTTATCTGCATATCAGTTCTCCGGCATGTGATTGGCCCGCAGTTGACCGCAGGCCGCGTCGATATCGCTTCCCAGACGGCGGCGAACCGTGACGTTGACGCCGTTTTCCCCGAGGATCGCGCAGAATTCGTCCACGTTTTTGCGCGGAGACGGGCGGAAGGGAGATTCCTTTACCCGGTTCAGGGGGATCAGGTTCACGTGCGCCTGCATCCCTTTGAGAAGCGACGCAAGCTCCCGCGCGTCCCCGGCCCCGTCGTTGACTCCGGCGATCATGGCGTATTCAAAAGAGATGCGCCGTCCGGTCTTCTCAAAATAGCGGCGGCAGGCCGCGATCAGTTCCTTCACGGGGTACGCCCGGTTGACCGGCATCAGGCGGTTTCGCTTTTCGTCGTTCGGCGCGTGCAGGGAAACCGACAGGGTGATCTGTCTTTTTTCATCGGCAAGGCGGTCGATCTCGGGCACGAGTCCCGAGGTGGAAAGCGAAATATGCCGCGCGCTGAGGTTCAAGCCGTCGGGAGAGGTGACGAGATCGATGAATTTCAGAACGTTTTTCACGTTGTCCAGCGGTTCGCCGGTGCCCATCAGCACCACGTGCGACACCTTGTCGCCGCTTTCGCGCATTACGGCGAGCACCTCAGAAAGGATCTCGCCGGGTGAAAGGCTTCTGACCAGCCCGTTCCGGGTGGAGGC
>CACYBP010000336.1 GCA_902772625.1 Oscillospiraceae bacterium | reverse complement strand
GCCGCAAAAACGCCCCGGGGGAACCGATCGCGTTTTTCTCCGTCAAAAGAAGAAAGCGGGAAAGGGCTGTCGAGCCTTGTCAAACCGCATAAAAAGTGGTATGATAAATGATGCGAACGGAGATCATACGCTCCGTCGGAAAGAGCGGGGGAACGAAAAAACGATGAACAAAACGATCAAGAGAATCATGATCAGGACGGCGGCGCTTCTGCTGCTTCTGGCGCTGGCGCTTTCGTCCTGCTCCTTCGGGGGAAAAAGCGAGACCGCCTTCGATCCGGAGGAAGAAAACGAATCCTCCCTTCCCGAAACGGGGGAAGAGGACGCGAAGACCGGATCCGACGGGGAAGAGGAGTCCGAAACGCGCGAAGAGGTGCTCTTCACCGAGGAAGAGGTCCTGATCCCCGAAAACACCTCCGAGCCGGAGCCCGAAGAAGAAGCGGTCCGGATCCTGGACGGGCAGGAAAGCGTCACCGGAAAGGGGAACATCGCCCTTTCGGTCCGGAGCAATCTGGATCCCGACAAGCCCATGATCGCCCTGACCTTCGACGACGGCCCCAGCGCCTACACCATGGACATCATGGCGCTTCTGGAAAAATACGGCGGGCGCTCCACCTTCTTCGTGGTGGGAGAAATGCTGGAAAAGCGCTCTGAAGAGCTGCAGCACATGATCGACGAGGGCCATGAGATCGCCAGCCACACCTGGAGCCACACCAACCTCCGCAAGGTCTCCAAGGAAGAGGGCAAGGAGGCGATGAATTCGGTCATCACTTATATCAAGGATAATTACGGGTACAGTATCAAGCTCTGCCGCCCGCCCTACGGCGCCTCCAACGCCACGGTGAAGGAGGAGGCCGGAGAATTGGGCATCGCGCTGGTGATCTGGTCGGTGGACACCCTGGACTGGTCCACCCGCAACGCCGAGGCCACCTTCAAGGCGGTCAAGAAGGAGGCGAAGGACGGCGCGATCATCCTCTGCCACGACATCCACAAGCCCACCGCCGAATCCATGAAGCAGGTGATCCCCTGGCTCCACGAAGAGGGGTACCAGCTGGTGACGGTCCAGGAGCTGCTTTACTATAAGAATGAAGGCGCCACCGCCGGGAAAACCTACTATTCGGCAGGCTGACCGGGAGCGTCCGGGCTGTCCCTTCCCGGGAAAGGGGGGCAGGACCGACCCCGTCTTTCCGGCGCGGCCGGTTTTGCGCTTCCGGAAAAGGAGGCAAAAAAACAGAGAGGGCCCGGAAGTTTCCGAAATAAGGTTGTACTCCCGGAGGAATTGTGGTAAAATACATAAGATAAGCACGCCGCAGGGAGGCGGGGAACGGGGAGGAAGAGCCGCGTGGAAATGAATACCAGTCTGATCTTCGATATCCCCTTTCTTTCCGCCGACATGGACCGGGCTGTGGAGCTGGCTTTCGCGATGGCGGAAGAAAAGCCGGTCACGGTGGCGACGCCCAACGCCGAGATCCTGGAGGAGGCGCGCAAAAACCCCTCTCTCCGGGAGGCGGTGGAGAAGGCCGATCTGATCCTGCCAGACGGGATCAGCGTGGTCCTTGCCGGGAAAATCCTGGGATGCCCGGTGAAAAAGAAGCTGGCCGGGGTGGAATTCGGGGAAGAAGTGATCCGCCGCGCGGCCGAAACCGGGAAGAGCGTCTATTTCCTCGGCGCAAAGCCCGGCGTCGCCGAAAAGGCGGCGGAAAAGATGAAGGAAAAATATCCCGGTCTCCCGGTGGCGGGAACGGCCGACGGGTATTTTAAGGACGATGAAAAGGCCGCCCTCCGGGTGAAGGAGAGCGGGGCCTGGATCGCGTTTATCTGCCTCGGCTCGCCGAAGCAGGAGCTTTTCATGAAGCGGTTCCGGGAAAAGACCGGCTGCCGCCTGCACGCCGCGCTGGGCGGATCGCTGGACGTCTGGGCGGGAAACGCGCGCCGCGCGCCGCGCTTCATGATCCGGCTCGGGCTGGAATGGCTCTACCGGCTCTTCCGGGAGCCGAAGAGATTCGGAAGAATGATAAAGATCCCGCGGGTCCTTGTCCGGGCCCTCAGGATCAGACTGTTCGGGAAGGGGAAAAAGGACCGTGGCTAAGACGATCGTTCTCGAAGGAATCGACGGATCGGGGAAATCCACCCAGTTCGCCCTGACCCGGGACAAGCTTTCCGGGAGGGGGCTTCCCCTGATCTCGGTCAAATTTCCCCGGTACGAGACCCCCTCGGGGATGAATATCAGGCGGTATCTCTCGGGCGAATTCGGGGAAAAGCCCGGGGACGTCAGCCCCTACGCCGCCTCGGCCTTCTACGCGGTGGACCGGTACGCCTCCTTCAAAAGCGAATGGGAGGCGTTTTACCGCACCGAGGAGCGCGGGATCGTGCTTCTGGACCGCTACACGCCCTCCAACGCCGTGCATCAGGGCTCGAAGCTTTCCGAAGAAGAGCGCCCCGCCTTTTACGACTGGCTCGCCGATTTCGAATACCGGCTGATGGGGCTTCCCAGACCCGACGCGGTCCTGATCCTGGACATGCCTTACGCCTTTACCCGCCGCCTCACCCGGGCGCGCGGGGAGGAGGATATCCACGAGCGGGACGGCGGGTATATCGAAAAATGCTATGAAACCATGCTGGACGCCGCGGCGCACTTCGGATGGAAGAAGATCCCCTGCGTGGAGGGAGACGAGATCCTCCCTCCGGAGGAGATCAACCGCCGCGTGATGCGCGAGATCGAGGAGCTTTTGCCCCGCTGAGGGAAAAGGTCAGAAGGTCATCGCGCCGTTTCCGCCCTGGCCGCAGGGAGCGGGACACGGATTCCCGCCGCCCTGACAGGAAGAAAAGTACCAGATCAGGATCAGCGCCGCGATCAGGAGAAACAGGGTGGAGGAATCGTTGAACAAATTACAAAGACACATGGATGTCGTCACCTCATTCATGAACTTCCGGGGCCCCACGCTCTATTGTATGCCCTTCCTGCCCCGCGCGTTCCGAAGGAGAGGTCATGGGAATCAAAAAGAAACAATCGATCTATCGCGATATAGCCGGTGAAAAAAAGACCAGAGAAGAACCCTACGAGCCGCCGCGCGGCCAGCAGCTCTTTTCCGGATGCCTTGCCTCGCTTCGCTACGTGGTGATTCTGTTCGCCGTTTCGATCCTGCTTTCGGCCTTCCTGCTTTCTTTCGCCAACGACGTTTTCGCCTTCGTCAAGGAGGAGAAGACCGTCACCCTGACCGTGCGGGAGGGGGAAACGGTGGACGAGATCGCCAAGGAGCTTCAGGAAGCGGACGTCATCCGCTACGCCTTCCTTTTCAAGCTCTATATGCGCGTCACCGAAAACGACGAGGACATCGTCGCCGGGGAATACGAGATATCCTCCGCCATGGATTACCGCGCCATTGCCAAGACGGTGGGCACCAAGGCTTCGGTGCGGGAAAGCATCGACGTGGTGATCCCCGAGGGCTTCACCCAGGACGAGATCTTCCGGCTTCTGGAGACCAAGGGCGTCTGCCCGGCCAGCGATCTTTACGAGGCCGCGGCCGAATACGATTTCAAGTACAGCTGGATCATGAACCGGGAAAAAGGGGAGAAGAGGCTTGAGGGATTCCTCTTCCCCGACACCTATACCTTCTACGTGGGCGACAACGCGCCCCGGGTACTGGGCAAATTCCTGGCGAACTTCAATAAAAAGTACGACGTGGATTTCAAGACCCGTGCGGCGGAGCTGGAGATCGACCTTGCGGATATCCTGACCATCGCCTCCATGATCGAGGCCGAGGCCAAGACCGACGAGGACCGCCCCTATATCTCCTCGGTCATCTACAACCGCCTCCAAAGCCCGGATTTCCCTTATCTGCAGATCGACGCGACGGTGCTTTACGCCATCGGCGAGCACAAGACCAACATCACCGAAGAGGATCTGCGGTATGAAAGCCCCTATAACACTTATACGCACAAGGGGCTTCCGGCGGGACCCATCTGCAACCCGGGCATGGAATCCATCGCCGCCGCTCTCTATCCGGAGGAGACGGGATATTATTACTACGTGGCTAAGCCCGACGGCTCCCACATCTTCTCCGAGACCGCAAGCCAGCATCAGAAGGCTATCGAAGAGGCGAAAAGGCTCTTTGAGGAAGCCGAAACCGCTTCTGAAACCGGGGAAGACTGACGGAGGTGCGCTTTTTTGAAAAGAAAGTTTGACGCGGAATTCCTTTCGCGGATCCTCTCGGGTGTGATCATCGCCGCCGCGGCGGTGACCATCTACTTCGTTTTTCAGAATTTCAGCGGGATTAAGAGCGCCTTTTCCACCCTGGTCAAGGTGCTCCAGCCCTTTATCTTCGGCTTCGTTCTGGCGTTTCTTCTGAACCTGCCGATGGTGTTCGTGGAGAACCGGCTTTTGAAGCTGGCCGAGCGCCCAAGAAAGGACGGAAAAGAAAAGAAGCCCCCGAAGAAAAAGCTGATCCGCGCGCTCTCGCTCCTGGCGTCGCTCCTCTTCCTGATCCTGGTGATCGCGCTTTTCGTGGTGTCCATCGCGCCGCAGCTGGTGCAGAGCATCAACGGCTTCGTATCCAACCTGAAGACCTACGTGGAAAGCCTGAACGTCTTCGTGACCGACCTGGCCGACCGCTTCCACGTGGATTCCGATCTGATCAACAGCATTATGCCGAGCTTTGACCAGCTGGTCAACTACGTCTTCGGTCTGCTCCAGAGCTCGGTGCCTCAGGTGGTCAGCATCACCTCCCAGGTGACCAGCACCCTCCTGAACACCCTGATCGGCCTGATCGTTTCGGTCTATTTCCTGGCGGACAAGGAAAACTTCGTCGCCCGGAGCAAAAAAGTGCTCTACGCTTTCCTCAAGCGGGAAAGAGCCGACCGGGTCATCCGGGTCGCCGCCCTTTCCAACCGCACCTTCACCGGCTTCGTATCGGGAAAGCTGATCGATTCGCTTCTGATCGGGATCATCTGCTTCGTGGGGCTCACCGCGATGCGCATGCCCTATTCGCTACTGATCTCGGTCATCGTGGGCGTGACCAACATCATTCCCTTCTTCGGGCCGGTCATCGGCGCGGTCCCCTCGGTCCTGATCGTACTCCTGGTGGATCCGCGCAAGGCGCTTCTGCTCCTGATCTTTATCGTCGCTCTGCAGCAATTCGACGGAAACATCCTGGGTCCCCGCATTCTGGGAGACTCCACCGGACTTCCGAATTTCTGGGTCATGTTCGCCATCATCGTGGGCGGCGGGCTCTTCGGCTTCACGGGCATGCTCGTCAGCGTGCCGGTGTTCGCCGTGATATACGCGCTTCTGCGCGAGGCGCTGGCCAACCGGCTGAAATCCAGAGGTCTTCCCTTCAAAACGGCGGACTACGACCGTCCGGGGGTTCTGGAGCGGGAAGAAAGCGGGGAAACCGGCGCATCTCCCTCCGAAGAGACGGAGGATCAAGATCATAAGGATGAGGATGACGTGACGAAATGAAGATTCTGTTTTCGGTGATCGGAGTCGTGGAAGGGGCGGCTCTTGTGATTTCGAGTCTTTACGGACTGTATCTTGCGGTGATCGCCCTGTGGGGGCTTTTCCCCTCCAAAAAGCTGAAGCCCGGGAAGGGCCGGAAGATCAGATTCGCGGTCCTGGTCCCCGCCAGAAACGAGGAGGACGTGATCCAGGGCACGGTGAAGAGCCTCCTGGCGCAGGATTATCCCCGGGAGCTTTTCGACGTCTACGTGCTTCCCAACAACTGCCGCGACGCCACCGAGGAAAAGGCCCGGGAGGCCGGCGCCCTGATCCTCAGCCCCGAGGGGAAGATCACCTGCAAGGGCGACGTGCTGCGCATTACCCTGGAGAAGCTTCGCAAAGAGAAAAAATACGACGCCTTCGCCGTGTTCGACGCTGACAACCGCGCCTCTCCCGTCTTTCTCCGGGAGATGGCGAAGGCGCTGGACGCGGGCTTCGAGGTGGCCCAGGGCTTCCGGGAATCCTCCAATCCCACCGCGACCTTCACCTCGGCGTCCTGCTCGGTCTATTACTGGATGGATAACTATTTTTACAGCCAGGCCCGCTGGAACCTCGGCGGCTCGGCCCTGATCAACGGCACCGGCTTCGCCTTCACCGAAAAGGCCATGGAGGTAAGCGGCGGCTGGCGGACCGTGACGCTGGTGGAGGATATCGAATACGCGGGGCGGTGCGCCGTCGACGGGCTGCCCATCGCCTGGGTGCCGGAGGCGGTCACCTACGACGAACAGCCTGAAAGCTTCGTCACCGCGTGGAAGCAGAGGATGCGCTGGACCGTGGGCATGTATCAGTGCATCCGCGCCCTGAACAAAAAGCTCTTTTCCTCCATCGGAAAAGCGGGACGGTCGGGCTTCATGCTGATCGATATGATCCTGTTTTACGCCTTCCCGTTCTTCGGGATCGTGGGCACGGCGGCCTTCCTCACTTCGATCCTCAGAAACGTGGTGGGCGTGGCCGCGGGGTATATTCCCTGGTACGTAGCTTTGCTTCGGGGACTCTTCGGACTTCTGGGCATGTGGATCGGGCCGACGCTGCTGGCGCTTCTGGCCTCGATCCGGGCCAAAAAGAGCTTCCGGACAAGCATCAAGGGCATCCTCGGCTTCTTCGTTTTCGTCATGAGCTGGGTGCCCATCACCGTGATCTCCCTGTTCCGCAAGGATCAGAAATGGGAAGAGATCGAACACCGGATCCAGAAGGACGTGGATTCCCTGGTCAACGACAGACAATAAGGCGGCAGCCATAGAAAGAGGCAGTAATCATGAGCAACACGAAAATGAGCCTCCGCATCGTGGAGGAGAACGTCGATCCTTCCAGCAAGCGGGGGATCCGCGCCGTTCTGAGCGACGGATTTGAGGAGAAACAGAAGCTGATCTATCCTTTGGAAAGCGGGGAGAACGAGGCCTTTTTCGAGGACCTGAAAAAGCTTCGTCACGAATTTCTCCCCCGCATCGAGGGGTACGTGGATCAGGGAGGGCGGAAGCTCGCCCTGACGGCTCCCGCGGAGGGACAGCTCCTCACCGAAGCGCGGGAAACCATCAGCGACAAAAACGCCGTGGAGATCGCCAAGGATCTCGCCGACACCATGGACGCCATCCACGAGGAGGGCTTTGCCTTCCGGAACCTCGCGGCCAAGGATATCCTGATCAACGAAAACGGCCTGGTGCTTCCGCCTCCGGCCTGGCCCGCCACCGAAGAGAACGTCCTTCTGGACTTCGGCTCGGTGGGCGGCATCTGCTACGAGCTTCTGACCGGTCTGGACTACAAGCCCGGCACGGTCATCACCGAGGATACCATCCCGGCGCAGGTGCCCTACGGCGCGCGGCTTGCCATCGTCAATGCCACCAGCCGGGATTCCTCCCTGAATTACGACAACGCCCGGGATATGATCCGCGCCTTTGATTCAAAGAAGAGACGCGGCGCTCCTTCCGCCCCGGTCCGCCGTCCCCAGCCCTCCGAGAGAAGGACCGAGGCCTCCTCCAGCGGCCTGGCCTTCGAGGAAAGACGGAAAGAGCCTACCCGCTTCGGAGGCTTTGATGAAGAACCCGCCCGCGCCCCGCGGAGAGAGGCGGCGAGCCGCTTTGCCGACCGGGAAGAGGAACCGGCCCGCGTCCCGAAGAGGGAGGCCGCTCCCCGCTTTGAGGAGCCGGAGGAAGAGCCGGTCCGCCGCAGAAGCCCCGGCCGGGAGGAGGAAAAGTCCGGAGGAGGCTTCGGAAAGACCGCGATCATCCTGCTTCTGGGGCTGATCGTGATCGTCGGGGTGGTCCTGGCCGCGGTGCTGATCCACGGAGCCGGCAAAAACGGCAAAGCCGACGCCGGATACGATTCCCTGGTGGCCGGCGCATACCGGGATATCGCGGATGAGAAATACGAGGACGCCCGCGCCTCCGCAAAGGAAGCCCGCGAGGAGGACGCCGACCGCTTGACCTCTTATTACGTGGAAGCGCTTTCCTATTATAAAGAGGGCGATTACGAAAAGACCGTCTCCTTCATCGAAAGCGAGATCATGAAAAAGAAATTCGATCTGGTGGACGGGGAAGACGAGCTTCCGCAGAACATCTATTACATTCTCGGCTGCTCTTATTACGGCACGGGCGATTATGAAAACGCCTATAAAAAGCTTGCCAACGCCGAAGAACACGGTTACGACAAGGAAAAGACCGCGAACCTGATGCTGCTTGCGGCCATAGGTCTTGAAAACGGCAACGCCGTGGCGGAGGTCATGGAAAAAGAGGCCATGGGCGACGCGGGCAAGGCCTACACCGAGGCGGTCAAGGAGGAAACCGACGGGAATTACAACGCCGCCGCGCTGAAATACTACGAAGCCGCGGGCCTTCTCGAGGGAGAAGCGGCCGATTACTGCGTTTTGAAGACCGTGGACGCCTACGTCAAGGCGGCCGATTACGACGCGGCCATCAACGCCTCCGACAATTCCCTGAAGGCCGGCATCTCGAAGGAGCTTGCCGCGAAGCTCTGGGAAAAGAAGGCCGTCGCCGAAAAGGACAAGGCCAAATCGGTGGGAAGCGATCCGGCCCTTTTTGAGACCGCGATCAAGAGCTTTGAGACCGTGATCGAGCTCGGCGGCAACGAAGCCTCCGCCAACTACTTCATGGGCGAATGCTATCTCTATCTGCGCAACGAAGAGGCCGGAAAGGCCGCCCTGACCAAGGCCTATGAGAGCGACGACGAGGCCTTCTCGGCCAGAGCGAAGGCTCTGATGGAGGCCAACGGCCTTCTGGAGCCCACCGGCACCGACGCGTAAAGCCTTAATCGAATTATAAAGCACCGAGACCGGCTCGATCTTGCGAGCCGGCCTCTTTTTCGCCTCCCGGGAAATCCTCTTTCCCGGATCTTTTTCGGGACGTCTATGTAGATTTTTTATATAGTAGTTGAAAAAAATAATGTTATATGTTATACTACAAATAGTAAACATTCTACAAAGCTCATTCTTTGCGTGGGAAGCTATGGATGGTGCCCTACAGTGAGTATGAACCAGGAGGAGGATCATGGATCGTACGAGGATGAAGAACAACAAAAGAGAAAGTGAAGGCATTCATATGAAGAAAACAGGAAAATTGTTATGCTTCGTCGCATTAGTAATCGTCATTGTAAAATCAATTTCTTGCATGGTGATAGCAGCACCAACAAATACCTCGTTTTCTACTGCCCTGCTGTTGTCCTCTGACCTAGGAGATCAGAAAACAATTACAGGGATTTCCACCGGTACTTCTGTTTACTATTATATTAACGTTACCTTGGGACAACACATAAGTGCCGCGATATATAATATGTCAAGTAGTGCAAATTATGACTTGCGTTTATATAATTCTTCTCAGAATCAAGTGGCCTCTTCTACAAGAACATCAATATCAATTGATTCGATTGCATACACTTCAACCTATTCGGGAAAGTATTATTTGAGTATCTCGGCAACGAGTGTTCCGAACTCCAATGCTAATTGCAATTTTGTTGCAGTAAAATCATGCGGCGTTTCAGGTACTTCATCAACCAACTCTTCCTATAATCGGAAAAATGCATGCAACTATATGGAGCTTTATACATCTTCTCCTAATCCTGCATATAATTACTATAGCGGAATGGGGGGCGATTGTACAAACTTTGCATCTCAGGTTGTAAAATATGGTGGTATGGCACCTATAACTGGAAGCAGTTCTTCAAATTCCTGTTGGTATGCTTATTCTGAAACATGGAAAAGTGCAACAAAGTTTACAAATCATTGGGGAACAAATAGTGTGGGGAGCGGAAATAAACGTGCATACTCATGCCAGTACTTCAGCGCACAAGGTGCTTTGAATAACTATCAAACATTTATCAGCAATATTAAAAAGGGCGATATCATTCAGTTGTGTAACCCAGCTTCTGGAACAGCGAGAACACATTCTATGGTTGTTTATCAAAAGTATTCCGATGACTTACGTATGGCTCAGCATTCAACAGATGAATTTCGATATTTGTCGTCCGTATTGAATAACAATTACAATAAATTTATTGTCGTCATTAGAATAAAACAAGGATGACGAGGAACAAAAAGGAGGAAAACCAATGAAACCGATCGCGATTTGCCTGACGGCAGGATTCCTGATCCTTTCCCTCGCGGGCCTTTTCGCTTCCTGCACCTCTCCCGCTCCTGATTTTTCGACCGAGGAGGGGGAGCTTTCCGCCATATCGAATCCTGAAAAGGCCGAAGCCGCCTCCGGAAACGAAGATGCACCGGAGGAGGAGGGGCGTCCCTCCGCCTCGGTACCGGTGGGAGAGGGCAAGACCTATTATGAGATTCTGATGGAAGAGATCGCGAAAAACGACGCCTCCGCCCGGGAAAGGGACGAGTCGGAGGCGGCGAAGGAGACCGCGCTCCAACGATACCGAGAGCTGGAAACCGAGCTTGCGGATTTCGACGCGTCGCACGACCCGAAAACGATGAAAGAGGAGGATTACGTTAAAAGGGTCGCCATAACCGACGAGATGGACGGGATTTACTCCCAATATATGGCCGAACCGCGTCCCATCCCTTCGGATGAAGAGCTGCTCCGCGATTATCTGGTGAACGAGAAGATCGACGCCCTGGTGACCATCGATCTGTGCCGCCGGCAGCTTGAAAAGCAGGGACTGCGGGAAGAAAATCCGGATCGGTACGATAATCTGAAGGACGAAATAGAAAGAAACGTTGCCGAAGTTAATTTCATCATTCTCCTGGAAAAGGAATACCGAGAGGGGGAAAGTCCCCTTCTGCTTCTCCGGAAGAAAGACAGATTTTTAAGACACATCATGGGCTCGGGAGACTGGAAGGAGCTTCTCGAAAAGGAGCCCTATTATGAAGAGGTGTGGAACGGGGGAGAGATGATCGAGACCGGGACCGAGGCCGAATGACCCTCGTCCCGCGCCCTAAACGTCTCCGAAAAAGACCGGATACGGCCTATCGAATTTAGAGGACGGAGCTTCCGTCCTCTTTTTTTCCGGGCGCGCCGCCTTCCGTCCGACGCTTCGTGAGAAAAAAGGCTCCGCCGCCCCCTTTTCCAAGTCGGGACTTGCAAATTCTCGCGGGATGGTGTATAGTATAGGTAAAGAACGGCGGAAGCCTCCGCCGGAAAAACGAGAGGTGAATGAAATGTCCGGCGATACCGTAAAATTCGACGTCAGCAAAGCCAGAGAATTCGAGATGAAGAGCATTCTCTCCCAGGTCTACGACGCGCTGGAGGAAAAAGGGTACAATCCCCTCAACCAGATCGTCGGGTATCTGCTCTCGGAGGATCCGGGCTATATCACGAACCACAAGAACGCCCGCAGCCTGATCCGCAGGATCGACCGCGACGAGCTCCTGAACGAGCTGGTGCGCAGTTACCTGAAAAAGTGACCTTTAAACAACTGGAGAAGCACCGGGCATAAACCCCTTCCGCGCGGATCGGGAATATGCCCCGGTCTTTTTCTCTGACTCCGGGGAGAAAGCATGAAAAGAAATCCGCTGGGCCGTACCGGCATCGAGGTGTCGGAGCTCTGCTACGGCACCCTGACCTTCAGCCCGCTGCAGGCCGATCTTCCGCCCGAGCGGGCGGGGGAGCTTCTCAAATACGCCTTTTCCCGGGGGATCAATTTCCTGGACACCGCCCAGTATTATCAGAATTACCCCCATATCCGCGCGGGACTCCGGGGATATCAGGGCGAGGCGGTGATCGCCACCAAGACCTACGCCTACGACAGAAAGGGCGCCGTGGAGGCGGTGGAGGAGGCCAGACGGGAACTGGACCGGGACGTGATCGATATCTTCCTCCTGCACGAGCAGGAGAGCATCTATACCCTCAAGGGGCATATGGAGGCCCTGGAGACCCTCCGGTCTTATCAGGCGAAGGGGGTCATCCGGGCGGTGGGAGCGTCCATGCACCACGTGGCCGCGGTGCGCGGCGCCATGAGCGTGGGGCTTGACGTGATCCACCCCATCATCAACCTGGAGGGCGTGGGCATCGCCGACGGAACGCGGGAGGATATGGAAAAGGCTCTCACCGACGCCGCGTCCTGGGGCATCGGGATCTATACCATGAAGGCTCTGGGCGGCGGCAATCTCTTCCGGCGGGCGGAGGAATGCCTGAAATACGCCTTTTCGCTGCCCTTCGCCGCGTCACGCGCGGTGGGAATGCAAAGCGAGGAGGAGATCGAGGCCAACGTCTCGTTCGCCGAAACCGGCTCCTTCCGGCCGGAGGAGAAGGAAAAACTGGAAAAAAGACAGCGGCGGCTGATCATCGAGGAGGACTGCATCGGCTGCGGCAACTGCGTGAAAAAATGTTTTCAGCACGCTGCTTTTTTTGAAAAAAATCAAAAAACACCGACTATTGACCGTGAAAAGTGCGTCTTATGCGGCTATTGCGCAAAAACGTGTCCTGTTTGCGCGATAAAAGTGATTTGACAAACCGTTCCCGGTATGCTATACTCCAGATCGTAAAGATTGTTACCGATTTGTAATCAGGGCGTCGCCGCTCTGTTACAATTCAAAGGAGTGACGCAAAACCACGCCGGTGGAAGAAAAAAAGAAAGGGGAAAAACGACATGGGCGAATCTGCGGGCATCCTGACTTACAAGGGAAAGCCGCTTTTGAGAAAAGACAATCTCATCTATTACGGATATTTCAACGACAGCCACATCATCATGATGCAGGTCATGGAGACCAGGGAGGAAAAGGGGTTGAACCTTTCCACCCGGGTGCGCGTGGAGCTTCAATCCACCGATCCCAACGTCCGGTACCGTGACCGCGTGATCAAAAAGACCGAAAAGGACGGCCTGTACACGGCCATGGACGTCGCCTCGGTCTGGCTGGAAAGAGCGCTCGCCGCAAAATAATCCCCGCGAGCCAACCCAAACGAAAGGACACATACGACATATGAAGACCCAATACTTCAGAAAGACCGCACTGATCCTCGCCGTCATCACCGTCCTGTCGGTGATGCTTTCGGTGGCGAGCTTCGCCGACGAGAACGGCGTGGAAAGCGTTACCCTCGGAAAGGTCACGGCCAACGGCCTGAACCTGCGGGAGGAACCCGATACCGAAGCCAAGGTGCTCACCGTCATCCCCGAGGGGACCAAGATCGCCGTGGCGGAAACCGACAACGGCTGGGCCAAGGTCATGATCGGCGGCTACGTCGGCTACGTTTCCAATAAGTACATCGACCGCCTGGAAGACGGCGACGCCAATCTTTCCTACGGAAAGACCATCGGCGACGTGGTGTACATGCGCGCCGGCCCCAGCACCAGCTATCCCATCGCGGCCAAAATGCTGGACAACAGCTACGTGAAGATCAAGGGGATCGAAGAAGGCTGGTTCAAGGTCGAGACCCTGGGCGGCAAGTACTCCGGGTACATGCACCCCAACTTCGTCCTCCCGGTGAAGCGCACCGAGGTCGAAGGCGAGCCTGAACCCGAACCGCAGACCACTTCCTCCGGCTCCTCCTCCGGCAAGAGCGGTTCCTCCTCCGGAAAGAGCGGATCTTCCTCCGGCAAGAGCGGCTCTTCGGGCGAATCCTCCAAGGCGGTCAAGCTGATCGACATCGCGAAGTCCTACATCGGCGTTCCCTACGTCTGGGGCGGCGAGACTCCGTCCAGGGGCTTTGACTGCGGCGGCTTCACCAAGTACTGCTTCAACAAGATCGGCATCAAGATCTCCCACACCGCGCAGATCAATTACGGCTCCAAGGTCAGCTACGGCAACCTGAAGAAGGGCGACCTGGTCTTCTTCTCCAGCGGCAGCCAGCGCTACGGCCACGTGGGCATCTACATCAGCGGCGGCCGGTTCATCCACGCGCCGTCCCCCGGAAAGAGCGTGACCATCGACACCCTGGCTTCGGGATACTACTACACCCACTTCACCGGCGCAAGACGCATTCTCGGCTGAGAGGCGTAAGGACTCTCCCGCAAAGGGCGGGTCTCTTAAATAGAAGGAACCGAAAGGACGCGGCTTCGGCCGCGTCCTTTCGGTTCTT
>CACYBP010000335.1 GCA_902772625.1 Oscillospiraceae bacterium | reverse complement strand
CTGAAGCATCACCGACAGGGTCTCCCAGTAATAGAGCAGGCCCGCGATCACCAGGATCAGGGGATTGCCCGCCGCAAAGCCCAGGGCAGCGAAAAAGCCGCCGATGAAAAGCGAGCCGGTGTCGCCCATGAAGACCTTGGCCGGATGGAAGTTATAGATCAAAAAGCCGATAAGGCCGCCGGCCAGCGCCGCCGCCGGGACCGCCAGCGCCCCTCTCCCCTCGCCGAAGCGGAGGAAGAAGCCCGCCAGGGCAAAAAAGATCATGATCGGAAGCGTCATCCCCGCAAGCAGGCCGTCCACCCCGTCGGTGAGGTTGGTGGCGTTGTCGGTGCCGGTGATGAAAATGACGCCCAGCACCAGGAAGAGAAGCCAGGGAAGCTTCACCGTGATCCCGGCGAAGGGGATCGGCAGGCTTCCGTCCGAAAGCCCCAGAAAATGGGCTCCCACCAGGAAGAGAGCCGAGACCGCGAGCTGCAGGATGAATTTCTGCAGAGCGGTAAGGCCCTTGTTGCGCTTTTTGGTGACCTTGACCAGATCGTCGAAGGCGCCGATGGCGCCGAAGGCCAGAGCCGGAAACAGGATCAGAAGAGAAGTGAAATCCCCCCTGCGCATCTCGGGGATCGAGAAGAGCAGGGTGGCGACCGTGGTGGAAAGGATGAAGATCAGCCCGCCCATGATGGGGGTCCCCTGCTTGGAGGCGTGCCAGGCCGGTCCGTCCTCCAGAATGGTGGCGCCGAATTTCAGCCTGCGCAGCCACGGAACGATCCAGATCCCGGAAACCGCCGCCAGGGTCAGGGAGGTGAGAAAGGCGAAGAGGATATTCATATCGGTTGCTCCTTCGTTATCTTTTGTTTTCGCATCCGCGCCCTCCCCAAAGGGGGAAAGCGTGGGGACCTCCGCGCCTTACGCGCGGTCCTCCAGCGCCTTTTCGAAGGCGTCGGCGCTCTTTTCCAGATAATTCAGCCTCGATCCCTTGAAGAGGATCAGGTCGCCGGGCTCCGCGATCTCCAGAAGCATCGGGGCGATCTCTTCCACCGACGGCGCTTCTTTGGCCTCCGGCGCGCCTTCTTTATACCAGTGGCTCCCTTCGCCCAGGGTGATCACCCGGTCGAAGATCTCACTTGCTTCCTCCCCCGCGGCGCGGTGATAGCCGGGGGCGTTTTCGCCCAGCTCGCGCATGGTCCCGAGCACCGCGATCTTTTTCCCCGGGACCTTCATGGTCTTCGCCACCTGGAAGGAGGCGTGCATCGATTCCGGCCCGGCGTTGTAGCAGTCTATAAAAAGCGTGTATCCGCCGACCTTTTTCACGCTCTGACGCATGGCGCTGGCGGGCGAAAAGCCCCGGAGAGCCTCCGCCGCGGAGGATAGCGGCACCCCCGCCGCGTCTCCCGCGGCCGCCGCGGCCAGGGCGTTATAGACGTTGTGTCTTCCCGCCAGAGGGATCCTGAAGGAAACGCCCTTCAGCGTGAAGGAGACCGATTCCTCCTCCTCCGCGATAGTCTCCGCCCGGTAATCGCAATCTCCGGAAAGCCCGAAGGTCAAAACCCGGAAGCCCCTTTCCCGGAGAGAGGGGATCCTTTCGATAAGGAGCGGCTCGTCACCGTTGAGAAGCAGCGTGCCGCCGCTTTTCAGGCCCTCGGCGATCTCCAGCTTGGCGTCCCGGATCCCCTCCCGGGAGCCGAGATATTCGATGTGCGCGGAGCCGATATTGGTGACGAGGGCGATATCCGGAAGCGCGATATGGGTGAGGCGGGAAATCTCGCCCCTGTGGGACATGCCCATCTCGATCACCGCCGCCTCGTGCTCCTTTTCCAGGGCCAGAAGGGTCTTGGGAAGGCCGATCTCGTTGTTGAAATTGCCCGCGGTCTTGTGGGTGCGGTATTTCGTCCCCAGGACCAGGGCGGTCATATCCTTCGTGGTGGTCTTGCCCACGCTGCCGGTAAGTCCCACCGTCAGGGGCGCGATCTCTTTGCGCCTTTCCCGGGCGAGGATCCCCAAAGCCTCCAGAGTCGATTTCACCCTGATGATCCGGGGATCGGGATCGTTCAGGGGTCTTTCGGAGAGAACTCCGGCGGCGCCCTTCCGGAGCACCTCCGGGATGAAGTCGTGTCCGTCGAACCGTTCACCCTTCAGGGGGATATAAAGCGTTTTTTCATCCACGTCCCGGGAATCGGTGGAGATCCGCTCCACAGGGCGGTCTTCCCCGGCCTCGCTTCCCAGAAGGCGCGCCGCGGTCTTTGTCGTCATGTCAAGCATTAAGGTTCCCTCTATCTCTTCGTCGTTTCTTCAGGCGGCACGCAATCCGGCGATCCGCTCTCCGGAAGCGCCCGGAGCGCGTCCAGAATCAGTTCCCGGTCGTCCATGTGATGCTTCGTCCCCCGGATCTCCTGATAGTCCTCGTGGCCCTTTCCCGCCACCAGCACCAGGTCGCCTTCTTTCGCCTCAGAAACGGCCATGGCGACGGCCTTTCTTCTGTCGGCCTCCCGGAAGACGCGGGCTTTTTTGCGGTCGACCCCCGCCTCGATCTCGTCGAGGATGGCCTCCGGCTCCTCAAAGCGCGGATTATCCGAGGTCAGATAAACCAGATCGGCACCCTCGGACGCGATGCCGCCCATGATGGGTCTTTTCAGCCGGTCGCGGTTCCCGCCGCAGCCGAAGACCAGAAGGATCCGGCCTTCGGTGAAGGGTCTGACCGCCTCCAGGATCTCCTTCAGGCTTTCGGGCGTATGGGCGTAATCCACCATGGCCGAGAAGGGACGCCCGGTCTCCACCACCTCAGCCCTTCCCCGCACGCCGCCCGCGGCGGCGAGTCCTTCGGCGATCTGATCCATATCGAGTCCCACCGCCTGCAGACAGCCGATGGCCGCAAGCCCGTTCTGCACCGTGAATCTTCCCGGCGTGGAGATCCGGATCCGGCGCATGCCGTTGTCCGACAGAGCGTCGAACACCACGCCTCCCGAAAGCAGCTTGATCTCCCGGGCCACCAGATCGGCGTCGAGCTTTTCCAGCGAAAAGCTCTTTCCCCGCTCCCCCGCGGCCTTTTTCATGCGGTCCGCCTCGGGGTCGTCGGCGTTATAATAGAAGACGTCCGAAAGCCCCGCGAGCTTTTCCTTTGCGGCGGCCAGGTTTTCCATGGTCTTGAAATAATCCAGATGATCCTGAGAAAGGTTCAGGAAGGCCCCCGCCGCGAAGCGGATCGGAGCCACTCTTCCCACGTCCAGCGCGTGGGAGGAAACCTCCATCACGCAGACCCTGACCCCGTCCTTCGCCATAAGATCCAGGGCGCGATACAGGGCGGTGGCCTCCGGCGTGGTGGAGCCGGTTTCCAGGCTCTTTCCCATCCAGAAGACCCCGTTGGTGCCGATCAGCCCGGTGGGGATCCCCGCGTGCTCCAGCGCAGCCCTGATAAAATGAGTCGTGGAGGTCTTTCCCTTGGTGCCGGTGACGCCGATCATCTTCATGCGGGAGGCGGGAGACCCGTAAAAATTGGAGGCGGCGCGCGCCTCGGCAAAGCGGACGTCCTTCACCAGGATCTTCGGAAGGCCCAGGGTATCCGCATCCCGGTCGAGAAGCACCGCTTTCGCGCCGCCCGCCTTCGCGGCGGCGACGTATTGCAGGCCGTGCCGGTTCGGGTCCGAAAGAGAGGGAAGCGCCGCGTAAAGCGCCCCTTCGCACCCCTTTCGGGTGTCCAGCGTGATCCCCGTGACCTCTTCCCCGAGCGAGATCTCCGAG
>CACYBP010000334.1 GCA_902772625.1 Oscillospiraceae bacterium | reverse complement strand
GCGGCGAAGGAATTTCTCCGGGACAAGGCCTTCGCCGCCCCGGAGGGGTATTTCACCGCCGCGGTCTTCAACCCCCTGCCGGTCCCCATGACCCGGCCGCTGCTGTCGCTTCACGCCCCGGCGGGGACAGGCTCGGCAAGGCTTCTCTCCCCGGAGGGCGGGGAGATCCCCGCCTTCGACGCCGAGGTCTTCCCGGCGCTCGTGGGCGTCGGGCTCCGGCTCCGCGCAGGAGCGGAGATCCCCGCCTTTTCGTGGCGCGTCTTCTTCTGGAAGCCGGCCGCGGAGGAGAAAAAGGAGCTTTTCACGCCGGAAAACGGGATCCTCGCCATCGAAAACGACTTCTACCGGATCACCGCCGATCAGAGCGGCATTCTCGGGATCCGGGATAAAAAGCTTGCGCGTGATATCCTCGGCAAAAACGCCGGCGGGCTTGCCCTGGGAAGCGATATCGGTCATCCCTGGGGCCGCGTGGAGCCCGAGCGCGATCACCGGGACGCCCTCCCCGACACGGTAACGCGCGAGAAGGGCGAAGGCTACCAACGCCTGATCCTTAAGGGCGCGCTTTCCGATCCCGCGCATAAGATCGATTCGCTCCGCTGGACCCAGACCGTCACCCTTTACGAGGGAGAGGATCTCATCCGCTGGAAAAACGTGCTGGACTGGGACGGCACCTCCACCCGGATCTACGCCTCCTTCGACCCGGCCTTCCCGCACGACGGACGCCTCTATACGGAGGTGCCCTTCGGCACCATGACCCGCCGGGAGCCGGAGCTTGTCGACTGTCTGGGGCTGACCGACGAATGGCCTTCCCTGCGGTTTGCGGGGATCGAAGGGGACGGCGTGTCGCTTCTCCTTCTGAAGGGCGGGTTTGCCGGAACGCGGATTCACGGCGGCCGTCTGGAGATCAGTCTGCTGCGCGCGATCTCCCACGACGACCCGCGTTACGGGGGGACAAGCGACAAAGGGCGGCACGAGTCCGATTACGCCGTCACGTCCTTCCGGGGAACGCCTGCCGACGGCGATCCCGCGGCGCGCGCCGCGGCGTATCTCGCCTCGGGCCACACCTCTGAAATCACCGGTCCCGGCCGCTGGCTTGACCCGGACGACATGCGTCTGCCCGTTTCCGGCGGCACGGGGCGTATGCTCCCCGCTCTGGAAAACCTGCCCGCCGGGCTTTGCCTTTCGGCCCTGAAATGGGCCGAGGACGGCTCGGGTCCGGTGGCGCGGTTCTGGGAAAGCGCCGGAAAAGGCGCGGTGCTGACCCTTCCCGCGGGCGTCACCATGCGGAAAACCAACACGCTGGAGGACGACGAGAGCGGGGAAGACGTCTCGTCTTACGCCTTCCGTCCCTTTGAGATCGCCACCTTCCGGCTTTTCGGCCTTTAAGAAAGGAGCAGCATGATGAACCGATCCGACGGCATGAACTACGCCCCCACCGGGAAACCGGCCCCTGTGGTCAAGCCCGGCGAATTCGTCTTTTCGGCGGTGGGTCTTGACCACGGCCATATCTACGGCATGGTCAACGGCCTTCTGGAGGCGGGCGGCACCCTGAAATACGTTTACGATCCCGACCCGGATAAGGTCGCGGCCTTTCTGAAGGCCTATCCCGCCGCCGTGCCCGCCGGGTGCGAGGAGGAGGTCCTTTCCGACCGGGATACCCGCATGGTGGCGGGAGCCGCCGTGCCCGCCGACCGCGCGGCGCTGGGCATGCGGGTGATGGAGGCGGGAAAGGACTATTTCACCGATAAAGGGCCCTTCACCACCCTTGCCCAGCTTTCCGCGGCAAAGGAATGCGTCCGGCGCACCGGGAAAAAATACATGGTCTATTATTCCGAAAGGCTCCACGTGGAGGGGTCGATCCTGGCCGGGTATCTGGTGGACGCGGGCGAGATCGGCCGGGTGATCGCGGTGAACGGCTTCGGCCCGCACCGCCTTTCAGCCCCCACTCGCCCCGCCTGGTTCTTTGAAAAGGCCAGATACGGCGGTATCCTTGCCGACATCGGAAGCCATCAGATCGAGCAGTATCTCGCCTTTGCCGGCGAGGAGGACGCCGAGGTTGTTTCCTCCCGGGTGGCCAATTTCGCCCATCCGGAGTATCCGGAGCTGGAGGACTTCGGCGACTGCACCCTGACCGGGAAGAACGGGAGCGCGAACTACTTCCGCGTGGACTGGTTCACCCCCGCGGGGCTTTCCACCTGGGGCGACGGGCGGGTGACCATCGTGGGCACCGAGGGCTTCATCGAGGTGCGGAAATACGTGGATCTCGCCTCCGGAAAGCCCGGCGGCGACCACGTGTATCTGGTCAACGGCCGGGGCGAAACCTATATCGACGCTGCGGGAAAGACCGGCTTCCCCTTCTTCGGAAAGCTGATCCTCGACTCTCTGGAGCGCACCGAAAACGCCATGACCCAGGCCCACGCCTTCAAGGCAGCGGAGCTCTGCCTGATCGCCCAGGAAAAGGCG
>CACYBP010000333.1 GCA_902772625.1 Oscillospiraceae bacterium | reverse complement strand
GCCTGCCGTGCCAACGATCTGACCATTGCGGAGGTCGGCGCGTGGAAAAACCTTCTGGACCCCGATCCTGAAAAGAGAGCGGCCAATTACGCCTACGTGCTCGGTCAATTGAAGCTTGCCGACCGGGTGGGTGCGAACTGCTGCGTGGATATTTCAGGCGCTCTGGGCGAGGTGTGGGACGGCGGCTATCCCGGGAACTACCTTCCCGAGACCTTCGACCTCGTGGTGAATACGGTGAAAAGCCTGATCCGGGACGCCGGTGTCACGAGGACCGCCTTTACCCTGGAACCCATGCCCTGGATGCTTCCCTGGGACGGCGAAAGCTACCGGCGGCTTCTGGACGCGGTGAACGACGAGCATTTCGCGGTGCACATGGACGCCATCAATCTGATGAACTCCCCAGAACGGTACTTCCATTGCGCCGACTTCCTGAAGGAGACCTTCGGCATGCTTCACGGAAGGATCCGGAGCGTCCACGTCAAGGACGTCAATCTGGAGCGGACACTGACCCTCCACCTGAAGGAGGTCCCCATCGGCGAGGGCGGATTCGATATTCCCGCCTACGCCCGGCTAGCCGAGGCAGAGGGCCCCGACACGCCCTTCATCGTGGAGCATCTCGCCGCCGAAGAGGAATACCTGAAGGCCATCGCGGTCCTGAAACCGCTTCTGGAAAGGGAAAAGATCGTCTTCTGATAAATCGGCCGGTTATTCCATACAGTTTCAAGCGGCACGCGCTCCGGAGGCGCGTGCCGCTCTTTCTATAAATATATATAATGGCCAATAAACTGAAGACCCGGCAAAAGCATTCGCCTGACACGCCGGGAAAGGGCGGGGCATATTCTGTTTCCGGGAGGCCTTCCTCCCCGATAACGATTGGAGGATGACTTCATGGCTCTTTTCACCAACAGCGCCACCCTCTCCTACAACGGGACCGTGGCGACTTCCAACCTCGTGCAGGGCGAGCTTCTGGGGGTCCTGAGGCTGACCAAGACCGCCGTCCGCCCGGCTTACCGTCCGGGCGACCGGCTGACCTACGTGATCACCCTGACCAACTCCGGGCCGGTCCCCCTCACCGGGCTTACCCTCACCGACGACCTCGGCGCGTACGAAGCGGAGGGCTTTTCCCCCGTTCCGCTCACCTTCGAAGAAGGCGCCGTGCTTTATTACGAAAACGGCGTTCTGACCTCCGCGCCCGCCGCGGAAGCCGGCCCTCCTCTGGTCTTCACCGGGATCTCGGTGCCGGCCTCCGGCTTTTCCATGCTGATCTACGAGGTCACGGTCAACCGGTTCGCGCCGCCCGCCGTCGGCGGAACCATCGTCAACACCGTAACAGCAGAGGGCACAGGTCTTTCCTCACCCGTCACCGCGGCCGGGACCGTATCCGCGGAGGAATCCGCCGTTCTCTCGGTCTCCAAGTCGCTTTCTCCGGCGGTGATCTCGGAAAACGGCGTCCTGACCTATTCCTTCCTGATCCGGAACACCGGGAACATGCCGGCTGACGAATCGGGAGACGCGGTCCTGACCGATCTTTTCAACCCGGTCCTGAAGGACATCACGGTCAGTTTCAACGGGACCGCGTGGAGCGAGGGGACCGATTACACCTACGACGCGTCCACCGGCCTTTTCAATACGGTTCCGGGGCAGATCACCGTGCCCGCCGCGACGTTTGTCCGGGATAGCGCCGACGGCAGCTTCCTCACGAGCGCGGGAGAAAGCGAGCTTGTGATCACCGGCACCGTCTGACCCCGTTTTTTACGAAAAAGGGCCTCCGGCCGCAGCCGGAGGCCCTTTTTGCGCCGGGCTTTATTCTTCGGATTCGTAATGCGCCGCCACGTCCTTGAGATAGCTGATGATGGGGAGATGCTGCGGACAGACGCCTTCGCACTGGCCGCAGGCAAGGCAGGCGCTGGCCTTTGCGGTCTTTTCGGCCAGAAGCTCGTAATTGGTATAGTTGACCGTCCAGCCCTTGCTTGCCAGATCCTCGCGCATATCCTCGTTATAAAGTGAGAAGAACTTCGGGATCGGGATCCCCATGGGGCAGCCCTCGGTGCAGTAGGAGCACCCGGTGCAGGGCACCGTGATCTCGCCGTTTATGATCTCCGCCACGCGGAAAAGGGTCTTGGTCTCCTCTTCGGTAAGCGGCTTGAATTCTTTCATATAGGAAATATTGTCCCGCATCTGGTCAAGATCGCTCATCCCCGAAAGCACGGTCATCACACCGGGCAGGCTCGCGGCGAAGCGGATGGCGAAGGAGGGGATCGAAAGAGCGGGGTCAAGGGCACGGAGAAGCTTCTCCCCCGCCTCGGGCACCCGGGCCAGCGTGCCTCCCTTCACCGGTTCCATCACGATGACCGGTTTATCGAATTTCCGGCAGACCTCGTAGCAGGCGCGGCTCTGGATCCACTCGCTCTCCCAGTCCAGATAGTTGATCTGCAATTGGACGAATTCCATTTCGGGATGGTCGGTGAGGATCTTCTCCAGAAGCTCCGGCCGGTCGTGGAAGGAAAAGCCCGCGTGGCGGACGAGCCCCGCTTTCTTCTTTTCCAGAAGCCACTCAAAGCAGCGAAGCTTTTCGTAGGTGGGGAGCATGCCCGCCTCGATCCCGTGGATCAGATAGTAGTCGAAGTAACCGGCGCCGGTCTTCCGGAGCTGTTCCGAGAAGATGCGGTCGCGGTCCTCCTCAGTTTTCAGGAAGCCGGCGTGCAGCTTGGTGGCCAGGGTGAAGCTTTCCCGGGGATGGCGTTCCACAAGGCTCTTTCTCACCGCGTTTTCGCTTTCAAAGGCGTTATACATCCAGGCTGTATCAAAATAGGTGAAGCCGTTTTCCAGAAACAGATCCACCATTTTGTCAAGCTCTGAAAGATCCACCGCCGCCGCGTTTCCGGGTTCCAGGGTAGGGAGTCTCATCAGGCCGAAGCCCAGTTTCTTTTCGGGGATAAAATCCATGACACGTTCCTTTCTCCGGTTCTTCTCCGGTCAGAGGCCCCGGATTCCAAATGTTTTTGTCTTTTCGCGTGCTTTTGATTATATCACTTATTCTCACGCAAAACAAGCCCCTTTCCCGGGGATGACATTTCCCGGAAAACGTGATATAATAAAGTCAATAAAGAAGGCGGAGGGTCGATCATATGAAGATAGAGGTCCATATCGGCGCCATGGTGCGCCACGGGGATACCGAAAACCGGTATCAGAGGCTGCGGGAGCTTGGGTACGATTCGGTCGACGAGGATCTTTGCCGCATAAAGGATCCCTGGTATCAGGACGTCGAGGAGATGAAGCGCACCTGCGCCTCCCGGCGGGAAGCCGCGGAGAAAAACGGGATCACGATCAGCCAGGTGCACGGTCCCTGGCCTACCGACGACACGGTCCCCGAAAATCGCAGGGCGGTTTGGGATCTTTTCCACAGATCGCTTTACGGCGCTTATCTCATGGGAAGCCCGATCCTGGTGGTGCATCCCCAGATGCCCTTCGGCTGGGGCGGGCCGGAGGATCCCGACGAGGCCGAACGCGTCACCGTGGGTCTTCTGGAGGATCTTATGCCCGACGCCGAAAAATACGGCGTGACGGTGTGTCTTGAGAACATGCCCTTCAAAAAGCAGCGCATTTCCACCATGCCCTATATCCGCCGGGCGGTGGAAAGTGTCAAAAGCGAGAAGATCGGCATCTGCTTCGACACCGGCCATTCCAACGTCTTCGGCCGCGACCCTCTGGAGGATATCCGGATCGCGGGAAGCTATCTCAAGACCCTTCACGTGCACGACAACGACGGGGAGAGAGATCTTCACCTGACCCCCTTCCTCGGTACGGTTCCCTGGGCGAGATTCATTCAGGGCATCGCCGAAAGCGACTTTCAGGGTCCCCTCTCGCTGGAAACCGGCGGTCCCGCGGAAAAGCTGGCTCCGGAGGCCCCCCTCACCGTGGTGGACGCCGCCGAAAGAATGAACGCCGACGCGGCAAGATACCTCGCCGCCGAGATCGAAAAGGCGCGTTGATCCCCCTTCGCCTGCATTTCCCATAAGCAAAACCCGGATCGGTTCTTCCGCCGGAAGACGGAAGAACCGATCTTTTACGGAGGCATTTATCTTTTATGCAGTTCTTTTCCCAAAGAGGAGCCCGGAAAGTGAATAGGAAAAGACTCAGGGCGATCCTTTGCGGGTGGTTCCTTCTTTTGCTGTCCTTTTTCGCGCTCTCTGCCCTTCCCGCCTCCGCCGAAGAGCCGGAGAGACCCGCGGTCGCCGAGGGGGAAAAGCTTTTGACCAGAGACGGGAAGAAATACGGGCTTCTTGCGGACGGAACTTACGCGCGGGGGCTTTGCAGGATCGGCGGAAAGATCTACTGCTTCGATCAGGATACCGGCGAAGCGAAAAGCGGCCTGGTCAGTGCGGAGGGAAAGGAATACTTTTTCTACGAATCCTCCTTCGCCATGGCGCGGGGACTGGTCAGGAGGCCGGGAAAGATATACTGGTTCGATCCCGTTTCCGGCGTCCGCCGCCTGGGATTCATCAAGATCGGGATCGCCTCTTACGTTTTCCTGACGGAGGACGGAAGCCCCTCCCCCGGGTTCCACACCTTCGGCGGAAAAACCTATCTTTTCGGCGAAGAAGGCGTCTCCCGGATCGGATTCTGCACCTACGGGGACAAGACCTATTACTGTTCCGAAGAGGACGGCTCTGTTCAGACAGGGTTCCAGACCATCGGGCGGTCCCGTTTTTATTTCTATGAAGACGGCGCGATGGCCACCGGGATCACGGTGCTGGACGGAGACTGCTACTATTTCGACGCGAACGGACGGATGCTCGGCGGCTTTCGCGTCGTCGACGGAAAGAGTTATTATTTCGACTGGACGACCTACAAGGCCCGCACCGGCCTTTCCACGGTGGGCGGGGTGACCTACGGCTTCGGCGGCGCGGAGGGAAATTACCGCGGGGTGCGGGAGGTGGACGGACGCGTCTTCTTTTTCTCCGAGCTCGGCGAGAGGATGACCGGTGAGATCGAGATCGAAGGAAAGCTCTGCTATTTCTCCCCCGATTCCGGCGAGCTTTTCACCGGGTTTTCGGGAGACGCACCCGACCGGTATTATTATGAGGGGCTTTCGGGCCGCGCCGAGGGCTTCCGCAGTCTGGAAGACGGCGTTTATTATTTTGAAAAAGGCGGCCGCATGGCCAGGGGATACCGACTGATCGACGGGCGGTCCTATTATTTCGATCCGGTCACCGGCCGCGCCGCCGGCGGTCTGATCACCTGCGAAAACGGGAACACCTATTTCTTTGACGGCGGGAACGGCGCAAAAATCGGGATGTTTCGCACCGCGGACGGCAAAATGCGCTGCTTTGCCTCCCCTGACGGCGCGATGGTCAGGGGCAGCGCGCGGGTCGACGGAAAGCTCTATCTCTTCGACACGGCGGACGGGGCCGTGTGCCGCGGGTTCATCCCGGAAGAGGGAAAGCTTTACTACGCCGAAGGAGACGCGGGACAGGCCGCGGGGCTGAAAACGATCAACCAGAAGACCTATCTCTTCTCCCCCGACGGGGAGATGCTCCGGGGCCTTCGACGGGTCAGGAGCGGCGGCGCCGTGAAGCTTTATTACTTCGATCCCGTCACGGGCGAGGCGCTTTCGGGGCTGATCCGGGAAGGCGGAAAGCTTTTCTGTCTTTCCGCGGGGCGTCCCCTGACGGGGCTTCAGACCGTGGACGGCGCCGCCTATTTCTTTTCGCCGGTAAGCTTTGAGGCCGTCGGAGGGCAGGTGATCCTCGGCGGGAAAGCGTATTACTTCGATCCGGAGACCTTCGCCATGGTCACCGGCCCTGCCGGGGACGGAGACGAGGCAGGCTTTTATCTTCCCGCGGGCGGGATCGATACGGGAACCGCCGCGGAGGAGAAGCTCCCCGGTCTTCGCACCTTCGCGGGCGTGACCCGGCTTTACGGGGAGGACGGAGAGCCCGTCACAGGCTTCCGGGAGATCGACGGAGAGATCCGGTATTTTGAAAGAAACGGTACGGAAGCGACCGGTCTTCGCCTGATCGGCGGGGAGTATTACCTCTTCGCAGAAGACGGCCATATGATCACCGGTTTTGTCGAAAGCGAAAACGGCGTGCGCTGTTTCGGGGAAGACGGCCGTATGAAGCGAGGCTTCGTGACCCTCGGCGGGGAGCGCTTCTGCTTTCTGGAAAACGGCTATGCCGCCGCAGGGTGGATCGCGGATCCCGACGGCGGGATCTACTGCGCGGGGACCGACGGAAAGCTTCTGTCGGGAGAGGCGGCGCTTCTTCTCTCCGGAAAGCGGGAGACCTTCCGCTTTGAACCGGGATCCGGCAGGATGCAGACCGGCCTCGTCCCGCGGGACGACGGCGTCGGGTATTTTCGCGCCGACGGCGCGCTCTTCCGGGGCGGCACGGTCGCCGTCGGGGAAGGGGCAAGCTACTGCTTCGACGAAAACGGCGAGCCGGTCACCGGCCTTTTCCGGGACGACGGCGGGAGGACCTTCTACGCCGACGGGGAGGGCAAGCTTCGGACCGGTCTGGTGCGGATCGGCGGAAACGCCTATTACTTCCGCAGCGACACCGGCGAGCGGGTTTCCGGATTCTGGGACACCGAAGAAGGCGTGCGCTTCTTTGACGGGGACGGCAGAATGCAGACAGGCCTCGTCCGGATCGGAGACGATCTCTTCTTTTTCGACGAGGAGACCGGCCTCCGGGCGTCGGGCTGGAAGAACGTCGGGGGCAAGACCTATTATTTCTCCCCTGAAAACGGGAAGGCCGCCCGCGGCATAACCGCCGTCGGGGATACGAAGTATTATTTCCACCCGGGATCCGCAGCCATGCGCACGGGAATGGTCACGGCAGGCGCGTCGCGCTACTATTTCACAGAGGACGGCATGGTAAAAGGTCTTTACGAGACCGGCGGCCGCTTTCTCTACGCCGATCCCGAGACCGGCGTCCTGACGCGCGGGGCGGCAATCGTGGACGACGTGCTCTATTATTTCGGTTCGGACTGCCTCTCCACGGAGGGCAGAGTGACCCTCGCGGACGGGCGCGTTTACTGCTACTCTATGGAGGGCGGGCGAAGGACGGGCGTCGTCTCACTTCCCGAAGGGACCTTCTATTTCGATCCGGAATACGGGCATCAGGTATCCGGCCTTCTTTTCGTCGACGGCGTTCTGCAGTATTTCGACCCGGAGAAGGGCCGCCTTTCAGATCGGGAGATCGAGATCGACGGCATACGCTGGCAGATCGACAAGGAAGGACGGGTGACGCTTCCGGCCGGAAGCGGAAGCTCCTTTGCCGAAAGGCTGATCGCCGCGGCTCTCCCCTATCTCGGGAGCAGGTATTCTTACGATATGAACCGGGGAATCGACTGCAGCGCCCTGACCATGAAGGCTTTCGGGAAGCTCGGCATCGCTTTGCCCCGCTATGCCTGTGAGCAGTGGGAATGGTTCCTTGAAAACGGGGAGACCGTCTCTGACCCTGAAGCGCTCAGACCGGGGGATCTCGTCTTTTACACCAACATCGGCTGCGAAAACGAACCGCGATGCGCCTACCCCAACGAGGTCCATCACGTCGGGATCTACCTGGGCGGCGGGATGATGCTGGAGGCGGTGGGACATGAAATCAATACCACCCTGATCCGTCCGCTCCACAACACCGAAGGCTCCTTTATCTGTCTGATTTCCAGGTTTTCAGGCAGG
>CACYBP010000332.1 GCA_902772625.1 Oscillospiraceae bacterium | reverse complement strand
GGCATCGATATCCCCACGGTGCTCCGGGAGCTTTCGGGGCTTTACGAATCCGGCCCGCACTGGGCGATCACCGCGAAGCCGCGCCAGGAGGCCATCAAGCGCGATCTCCATATGGACTGAGCGCTCGTTTCCCGCGGTCTTTCCCCCGGAAAAGCTTTTCCCGATCGCTTCGCCCGCCGCAAACCGCGGCGGGCGTTTTTTCGCCGCGGGAAAGGGCCGGGGGCCCCTCCCTTGAAGCCCGCGCGGGTTTTTGGTTTTCGCATATTTTCCGGCGCCGTCTCCTCACGCCTCCCGCAAAAGCTTCGGGATCCGGACGGTGAGGGTCAGGTCGCGCGCGTCCTCTCCCCGCTCCATGCGGGCGTCGATCCCGGCGCTCCGCATGGTCTCCACGGCGCGGGAAACGCTGTTGAAAAACACCCGCACGTCCTTGATCACCAGGATCCGCTTTCTTTCCAGCGGGTCGGCTTCCCTTTTCTTTTCCCGGAGGATCGAGGCGACCAGCGCCTCGGTCCCGGACGCCGAAAGCCCCTCCCGCGCCGCGGTCTTTTCCACCCGGAGCCGCTCCTCCTCGTCCTCCAGAGCCAGAAGCGCCCGGGCGTATCTTTCCCCGAGGCCGTCCCGCCGGAGCTCGGCCACCAGCCTTTTCCCGAGCGAGAGCAAAGCGAGCTTTCCCCGGATCGCGGCAAGACTCTTGCCGAGACGGCGCGCCGCCTCCTCCTCGCTCATGCCGCCCCTTCCCAGAAGCCTTCCCAGGGCCTCGGCCTCCTCGTAGAAATCCAGCGGCGCGCGCAGAAGGTTGGCGGTCACCGCCAGAAGCTCCGCCTTTTCGTCGTCGGCCGTCACCACCAGGCACGGGATCTCCTCCATCCCCGAAAGCACCGCCGCCCGGAACCGCCTTTCCCCCGACACGATCTCGTAGCGGCTGCCCACCCGGCGCACCGTCAGGGGCTCGATCAGCCCCTGGAAGCGGATGCTTTCGGCAAGCTCCCGGACCGACGCTTCCTCATAGACCCGGCGCGCCGGACTCCTCCCGGAAAAGATCCTTTCGTGGGGGATCCCCTTGACCTTTCTAACCGTTTCGTACACTCTTCCCGCTCCCTTCTATTCTTCCCTCTCCGGCCTTTCCGGGCCGTCGGGAGGAAGCTTCTTTTTGGGATCAGTATGCGCTTTTGCCTCTGGCGATTGCAAGGGGAAGCGGTCGAAGGGCCCCCCGATCCCGAAAAAAAAGAGCCGGGCTTGCCGCCCGGTTTATAAAACATATGACGATACCGGTCGAAGCGAAGACCGTCGGGTCTTTCTTCAACCGGTATTTTTTCGTTGGTTATGGATCCCGCCGCAGCGGGGGCCGGTTTTCCGTCTTTTCCCCGGCTTACGGCTTTTTCTTCACGATCTGGGCGTATTTGCGCGGGAAGCGCGGGGACGTCGGCGAAAGCTTGACGCACTTTTCCAGGAAGAAGACCCCGTCTCCGTAGGGGATCCGGCCCTCCTCCCGCCCGCCGAAAAGCTTCACGGAGGGAAGGGCGTCCTCCACCTCGGGAAGGGCCTTGCGGGTCTTCCAGGCGTAAAAGGCGCCGCCCACCCGGAGATAGGGGAAAGCCAGCTCGGCGATGACGCGCATGTCCGAGACCGCCCGGGCGGTGACCAGATCGAAGCTCTCCCGGCCGAATTCCTCCACGGCTTCCTCCGCCCGGCGCGAGACCGCCCGGACGTCCCGGAGACCGAGGGCCTCCGCCGCCTCCTCCACGAAGGCGATCTTTTTGGCCGTGGCGTCCATGAGCAAAAGCTCCAGAGGGATTCCCCTCCCTTCGGCGTAAAGCTTCACCGGGATCCCGGGGAACCCGCCGCCGCAGCCGAGATCCAGCATCCTTCCGCCCCGGAACGCCGGGTCGAGAAAGAGCGCGAGGCTGTCGGCAAAATGCCTTTCGGCCACCTGTTCCTCGCTTTCGATGGCGGTGAGATTGAAAAGCCTGTTCTTTTCCAGAAGAAGAGAGGCAAACTTTTCAAACTTTTCCGCCGTCTCCCCCTCCACCGGGGCCAGGCCCCGGGCCAGAAGGATCTCATTCAGCTTCGGCACCGTCACGTTTTTTCTCCCCCTTTTCTTCGGTATAAAGCAAAAGCGCGCTGATATCGGCCGGGCTGACCCCCGAGATCCGCATGGCTTCTCCCACGGTTTTCGGGCGGATCGCCGCGAGCTTCTGCCGCGCTTCGGTGCGCAGGGTCGGAAGCGACAGGTAATCAAGCCCCGCGGGAAGGAGCCTTCCCGAAAGGCGTTTGATCTTTTCCACCTTTTCCCGTTCGCGCTTGATATATCCCTCGTATTTTACGGCGATCTCGGCCTCCTCGACCACGTCGCGCGGAAGCTCCGGCCTTTCGGGATCCAGGGCGGAAAGCCTTTCGTAGCCGATCCCCGGCCGCCGGAGCAGGTCCGCAAGGCGCGCGCCGCGCTTCACTTCTCCCCCGGTCTCCTCCGCGATGCGGGCGAAGGTCTCCTCGTCGAAGGCCGCGCCGGTGGTTTCCAGCCGCCGGATCTCCTTTTCCACCGCCTCGTATTTCCGGAGCATGGCCTCATATACTTCCTCCTTCACAAGGCCGAGAGACCTTCCGATCCCCATCAGGCGGCGGTCGGCGTTGTCCTGGCGGTTGATCAGGCGGTATTCCGACCGGGAGGTCATCATGCGGTAGGGCTCGTTGGTGCCCTTGCCGGTGAGGTCGTCGATGAGGGTGCCGATGTACCCGTCCTCCCGCAAAAGCACAAGCTCCTCCCGTCCCAGAAGCTTCAGGGCGGCGTTGACCCCGGCGATAAAG
>CACYBP010000331.1 GCA_902772625.1 Oscillospiraceae bacterium | reverse complement strand
CGCGCTCTGGTGGTGCTCCCCGCCTTCTTCGCCTCGGAAGCGGCGGAGGAACGGGTGATGCGCCTCGCGCCCTCGCTGGAGGACGCGGCGGCCCAGGCCACCGGCACCGGCGACGAAAGCTACAGTTGCTATTTCTACGCCGAGCGGGTGGGAAAATTCATGACGGTGCGCTTCACCGAAAACGACCGCTCCGGCATGAATAGCTTCTCTTCCGACCGGATGTACGTTTTCGACGCGGTCACCGCCGGGAATCTCTCGGTGAAGTCGCTGTTCCGGGAGGGCTTCGATTACGCACACGCCCTGGCAAGGGTCCTCTATCCCGGCGCTGAGGAGGAAGACCTGAAGACCGAGGCCGAGGCGATCCGCCTCTGCCAGATCATCCCCCGGGAGGATCATTTCCTGGTGCGCTACACCGCCCGCGCCTCGGAGATCTCGGTCCTCTGGACCGGCGGCGAATGCCGCGCGCCTTACGCGGCCATCGGCCCCGAAAACCTGACCATTTACGACGACTGATACCCCTAAAATCCCATGAGAGGGACGCACGAGCCCCCGAAAAGAAAGGACCCTATGAATCACGCAAGGATCATCGACGCACACTGCCACGTTTTCCCCGCGAAGATCGCCGAAAAGGCCACCCGCTCCATCGGCGACTTCTACGACATCCCCATGGACGAGGTGGGCTCGGCCGAACGGCTGCTTCAGGAGATGGATCTCGCCGGGATCGACCTCGCCCTGATCTGCTCCACCGCCACAAAGCCGGAGCAGGTCGCCTCCATCAACGCCTTCATCCGCGACACGGCGGAGGCGTCCGGCGGCCGGTTCTACGGCTTCGGCACCCTGCATCAGGACATGACCGACGAGGAGATCGGCGACGAGCTTGACAAGATCGTCTCCTTCGGCCTTCACGGGATCAAGCTCCATTCGGATTTCCAGAGATTCTATATCGACGACGAACGCATGATCCCGGTCTACCGGGAGATCGCCCGGCGGGGGCTTCCGGTCCTGTTCCACATGGGCGACGCCAGAATGGACTATTCGGCGCCGGAACGGCTGAAAAAGGTCGCCCGGGAGGTGCCGGAGCTTCTGTCCATCGCCGCGCATCTGGGCGGCTACAGCGTCTGGGACCGGGCGGAGATCCTGGCGGGGGAGGAGAACGTGGTGTTCGACTGCTCCAGCTCGCTTCCCATGCTGACCAGGGAGCGCGCCCTGTGGCAGATCGGCCTTTTTGGGGTGGACCGGATCTTCTTCGGATCGGATTTCCCCATGTGGAAGCCCGGGGAGGAGATCGAACGGGTCAGGGCCCTGTGTCTCGGGAAAGAGCAGGAGGAAATGATCTTCCACAAAAACTTCGAACGCTGGATCATGAAAAAAGTGTAAATAGAGCTGCGCAAAAAGCCCCGGAGCGGATCATCCGCTCCGGGGCTTTGCCGTTTCAGGAAGGAAACCGGATCACTTCCCGGCGATCGAAAGGCCGTCGACCAGGACCGGGGGAGAGGCGAAGGAGGTGGCGCTGCCCATGCCGCGGTATTCCACCTGGTCGCCCACGGCCCGCACGCCCTTCAGAAGGTCGAAGAAGTTGCCGGCCACGGTGAAGGATTTCACCGCCTCGGCCTTTTCGCCTCCGTGGATCATGAAGCCCGCCGACTGCAGCGAGAAATCGCCCGAGATGGGGTTGGCTCCGGCGTGGAGGCCTCCGAGAAAGTCGATATAGACGCCCTCTCCGGCCATCTTCAGAAGCTCCTCCTCGCGATACTCGCCCGGAGCGAGGTAGAAGGTGAAGGGGCTGATGGACACCGGGGCGGCGTAGCTTCCCCTGCTCGCGTTGCCGGTGGTCTCTTTGCCCAGAGCCGCGGCGGTCTTGAGATTATAAAGAAGGGTCAGAAGCCTGCCGTTTTCCACCACGTTTTTGGTGAAGGTTGGCGTTCCCTCGGCGTCGAAGGGCCTCTGGGAGGGAGATTCCGGATAGAAGGGATCGTCGGTCAGGGTCACCTTTTCCGATGCGATCACCTCGCCCTCCCTGCCCTTGAGGCGGGAAAGCCCGCGCCGGGCGGCCTCGGCCGAGAAGACCCCGGAGTAGGTGGAAAGCAGACTGGAGAAGGCCTTCGGCGAGAAGACCACGGGGTACGCGCCGGTGGGCGCCACGCCCGCGCCGAGCTTGTTTTTGGCGGCGGTCACGGCCTTTTCCACCAGCTCCTTTTCAGAAATGGAGGAAAGCTCGCCCCCCTTCATTTCGTAGGCGTTCTGCATCTCTTTCCCGTCGGAAACCACGGCGGCGGACACCAGAACGGCGTTTTTCGTCTCGTG
>CACYBP010000330.1 GCA_902772625.1 Oscillospiraceae bacterium | reverse complement strand
ATCCCGGCGATATCCAGAAGAGTGGCGGGGATATCCATCAGGCTGACCAGCTCCGGGATCACCCGCCCGCCGCCGAACCCCGGGCCGTGGGCGATCAGAGGCACGTGGATGCAGCCGTCGTGCGGGGACCGCTTATACTCGCTGTTGCGGGTCTTGAAGTGGCTGCCGTGATCCGAGGCGTAGAAAAACACGGTGTTGTCCCAATATCCCTTCTCCTTCAGGGCGTCCCGCAGCCTTCCCACGTTGTCGTCCAGGCTTCTGCACTGGCCGAGATAATCCGGGTAGTTTTCACGCCAGTCTCCCCCGGTGCCCTCCAGGTCGCCGGGAACGTCGAAATCCCGGAAGCGCTCCTTGCTGCCGTCGGGCCCCTCGAAGACCCCGTGGTCGTTCTGATGATGAGGCTCGATCTGGGAGATAAAGAGGATGAAGGGACGGTCGGAATCCCGCTTGTGGAGATAATCGACGGCGTAATTGTTGATGGCGTCGGCACGGTAGCCGACGAAATCGTGTCTTTTCCCCTCTCCGTCGAAGACGTAGCCGTTGTAGCCGTGGGAGGTGAATTCCAGCACGTCGGCGGCCATCCAGTGATCGCGCCAGCCGCCTCTTCTCTCGGGCGGGACCGCCCGGGTCTCGTAATGCGGCGCGCCTTCGCCGTCGCCCGAGGCCAGATGCCATTTCCCCACGTAGGCGGTGTCGTAGCCCGCTTCGTTGAAATAATCGGCCAGGGTCCTGATATCGGTGGGCAGGGGGATGGCGTTGCGGAAGCAGCCGGTCTCGGTGGCCCATTTGCCCGATTGCAGGCAGGCGCGGGCCGGACCGCACACCGGCTGGCAGGTGAAAGCGTTCTCAAACCGCACGCCCTCCCGCGCGATCCCGTCAAGGTTCGGGGTCACCGGGAGCCTCTGGCCGTAACAGCCCAGGGTGTCCCATCTTTGCTGGTCGGAAAAATAGAAGACGATATTCGGTCGCATGACTCTTCCTCCTCGCCGCGCGGCGTCGATTCTGCCTTTATTGTATCGGCCGGGGACAGGAAAGTCAACCGGGAAGAAAGAAGAATCGCCGCGCTTTCGGCGCGGCGACTGGAAAGAGGCGGTTATTCGGAACGCAGGGCGGCCACCGGATCGCTCCGCGCGGCCTTCTGCGAGGGGATGATCCCGCCGATCAGGGTCAGCACGATGCTCAGAAGCACCAGGATCACCGCCGAGAAGGGCGGCAGGAAGGCGGTGATGCCCTCCTGACCGGTCAGGGAGCGCAGGATCTGGTTGGCGGGGATCAGAAGCAACAGAGTGAAGACCACCCCGAAAAGACCCGCCAGCGCGCCGATGATGAAGGTCTCGGCGTTGAACACCGCCGAAATATTGCGCTTGGAGGCGCCGATGGCCCGGAGAATGCCGATCTCCTTGCGCCGCTCCAGGACGCTGATATAGGTGATGACGCCGATCATGATGGACGAGACCACCAGCGAGATCGACACGAAGGCGATCAGCACGTACCCGATGGCGTCCACGATGTCGGTCACCGAGCTCATCAGGGTCTCCACCATATCGGTGTAGGAGATGACCTTTTCCTCCTCGCCCGCGGCCCGCATGCGGTCGTTGTAGCCCTCAAGGATCTCCTTGACCCTGGCCTTGCCGTTGAAGTCCACGGGGTAGATGACGATGGAAGAGGGCTTTTCGAGGTCGGCGTAGCCGAGCCTGCGGAGATTGCCGTCGAGGCTCGATTCCTCGGTGGAGAGAAGCGAGGTCATTAGATCGCGCAGCTCCTCCCCGGAGAAGCTGGTGGTGAAGACCTTCGCCATGGCCTCGGGATCGACCTCGAAGGCGTTCAGGAAATTGTCGCTCATGCCTTCCATAAGGCGGGTGATGTTTTTCCCGATCTCAGAGGCCAGCCGGTCGCCGATCTTTTCCATGGCCCGGGCGATCTGTTTTCCCAGGGCGCGGGAATAGCCGGAGAACATGCTCGCGGCGCGCTTTTCCAGCTCGGAGGTGTCCAGAGCGTCCGAAACGCCCTTGGCGATCACCGCCTGTGCTTCCTCGCCCTGCATATAGCTTTCAAAGGTCGGAAGAAGCAGATTCGGATCGGGAAGGGAATTCTCTTCGGCGTACGCGGCGTAGGCCGCGGCGAGATCCTCGAGAAGCTTCCCGGTCTCCTCTTCGGTGAAGACCAAGGCGGCGGCGCTTTCGCCGATTCTTCCGGCCGCGGCGGAAAGCTTTTCCCGGACCGGGGGCGTGTTCAGATACTCGCCGAGGTGGGAATAAGGCTCTTCATCCGCAAGTCCGTTTTCGGAAAGATAGCCGGGATATCCCGCGATCACGTCGCTGACCAGGGCCGCAAGCTCCTCTTCGGAGACCAGAGACGCGCCTTTTTCGGCGAAAAGCGCCTCCAGATCCCGGGAAAGGGTCTCCTGCGCCTTGCCGGAGGAAAGAAAATCGCGCATGGCGTCGGGAAGCTTGCGGAAGTCGGTGGCGGGATCCTTGGCCGCCTCGTCCAGGAACCCCTCGAAAATCGTCCGGAAAAGGGTTTCCATGCTCTCGGCGGAGACCGTGATCTTCACCGAGGAGAGAAGGTCGGTGACGTCCTTCCGGCTCAGGGTGGGAAGGCTCTTTGAAAAATCGTCGGGATCCAGCACGCCCGAGAGATCCAGATCGGAAAGATCCATCCCGGAAAAATCCCCTTCGTCCAGCTTCATGGCGTCGGGATCGAAATGAAAAGCGTCGGCCAGGGCGTTCTCGTCCACCTGAAAGAGAGAGGCAAGATCGGGGGTCTCCCGGGGAGCCTCCTCGCCGAAGGCGCGCCCGGTGAACACGTCGGTCCCGGGGGAGGCAAGCTGCGCCTTGACCACGCCGCTTTCTTT
>CACYBP010000329.1 GCA_902772625.1 Oscillospiraceae bacterium | reverse complement strand
TTAAAACTGAACCGTCACCTTCGGAGGGTTTTTGTCCTCCTTGCCGTCAGAGAGCGTTCCGAACGGAGCCGCGTAGAGCATCCCGAGCCGCTCCAGCACCCCGTCGGGGATCCCGGCGATGCCGCCCCAGTCCTCGTCGATGATGCGGTCGGTCTTCTCCCGCGACACGTTCCGATGGTGCATCCTGAACGCATAGAAGAAAAGCTCATAGGTCTTGGTCATCGGGAAGCGGTCAACATCGTCGATCACAAAGCCGCGACTCTCCGCAAACCTCACGCTCTCGCGGTTGAATTCCAGCGTGTAGTCCATCCCCGTCTCTTCATCGTGAAGAATCAGCGGTCGGACTTCTTCATTCTCAATTCGTCTTGCCATTACTCTTTCTCCTTTTTATTTGATTAGGTCGATGCGGTAGCCCACTCATAGTCCCCGGCGGGAATGATGTTCGCGGTGTTCTCCAGAACCTCGTCCACGTCAGCGCCGCCGAAGCCGAGCGCCACAGGCTCACCGGGATAGAAGAAGGAGTCGGTCATGCCGGGGATGGCATACTCGAACCACATCTGCTTGCCCCCGGTAAGATCCGCATACGCCGAGACGCAAGCATCCCAGGCGGTGCGGAAGGACGGGCAATCGTTGACGGTCAGACCCAGAGCGCCGCCCGTGTCGGTAAGCCCCGCGATATAGGTGTGGTTCTTGGTCGCGGAGAGCGGGGTGGTCTGAAGGGTGTTGATGTCGGTGCCGAATTCCGGGATGGATTTGATCTCGGGAATCTCGGTGTAGCCCGTGGCCGGGCGGGTGCCAGCAGTAGTCTCGACGGCATACTTGACTTTGATCCCGGCGGTAGAAAGCTCAATAGCCATGGTTTTTTCCTCCTTATTTTCTGTAGATCCGGTACACTGTATGGGGTTCTCCGTTTTTGTCTTCTGTCTCCGGGGCGGCGATCACCGCGCCGTATTCGCCGACGAAGCCCGTGACGCCTCTGTCTTTTCCGGAAAGCGTGGAAAAAGAAAGCCTCTGAAAGCCGGTCCGGCACAGGACCCGGTCGGCGGCGTCGGCGATGCTCTTCGCCCCGGTCTTTCCTCCCGCCGCCCGGTCGGAAACGACGCGTACGAGATAGGTCACACGGGCGTACCGCTCGTTTCCGTCTCCCGCGAGGGCACGGGCATAGGAGACGTTGTTCTTTTCCGCGAGGATCAGGGCGGGAAGCGTTTCGGGAAGATCCGGCGCATCGTTCAGCACCGAAAGCCCCGGAAAGAGCGGAAGGAGCTCCTCCCTGACGCGTCCGAAGACGGCGTTCTCGGCGTCTATCATCCTTCCCTCACCTCCAGAAGCGTATAGGTCACGCTGTTTTTCGTCCGGTTCACGTTGTCCACCGTGTAATCGGGCGGGGAAAGCCTCTCTTCATCGCCCTCCGGAAAGGGCTGCCGGTCGATCCAGAAGGCCGTGTGCTCGTCCACCGGCAGATCGACCTCGCAGGTGACGGCGAACCGCTTTGCCCGGGTCCGCCTGCCGGTGTCCTCCGGGGTCACCGCGCCGCGTTTCCCCGAAAGATTCATCCGGGCGAAGACCGGCTTTTCATAGACCGGCCGAAACCGCCCCGTGGGATTTCCGGAAGCATCGTGTTCCTCGCTTTTCCCCACGGTGCGCGCGAAAAATAACCCGGTCTGATCGCGTTCCGCGCCTTTCACGCGATCACCCCCGCGTAAGGCGTCACCGCTTTTAAAAGCTCGTCGCTCTGCGCGCTTTCGTAGTGGCGGTGGATCCCGTTTTCGATGTGGATCACCTCTCCCTCGTCGCCCCGGCGCAGGAAAAGCTCCGAAGCGAGCTGACATTGCAGGAAGGCGTAGGCGTCGGGCGTTTCCGCTCCCTCCGGCCTTCTGACCGGGTAGAGCCTTCCGAGGATCATCTCCCCCGCGATATCGACGTAGAGGGCGAAAAGCTCCTCTTTTTCCGCGGCGTCTTCTCCCGAAAGGATCGCCGCCCGGGCGATCTTTTCTTCTCTGGTCATTTCACCCGCTCCTTTCTTCCGGTATCCGTTCCCGCCGGGAGGCGGCGAGAGCCGCCTCCCGG
>CACYBP010000328.1 GCA_902772625.1 Oscillospiraceae bacterium | reverse complement strand
TCGCCACCGGCGCAAGGCGGGAGGCGTCCGGCTTTCTCGGGTCGTAGCGGCGTTCCTCCGCGGGTTTGCCGCTGTCGTTGTTGCCCAGGACCTCGTCGAAGAGCGGCGTGACGTAGGGATCGTTGGGATAATCGATCTCGTTGCCGATGGACCAGAGGATCACCGAGGGATGGTTCCGGTCGCGCTTCACCATGCTCTCCAGATCGAATACGTGCCACTCCGGGAAGTCCTCGGCGTAGCCGAAGCGCTTGGGCGGATAGACGTTGTGCCCCTGCCACCATTTGTTTTTCGCGCCTTCCCACTCGTCGAAGGCCTCGTCCATGACCAGGAACCCCAGCCTGTCGCACAGATCGAGAAGGACGGGGTCGGGCGGATTGTGTGCGGTGCGGAGGGCGTTGGCTCCTGCCTTTTTCAGCTTTTGAAGCCTTCTTTCCCACACCTCCTCCGGCACCGCCGCGCCGAGCGTCCCCGCGTCGTGATGAACGCACACGCCCCGGAGCTTGGTGGGGATCCCGTTGAGGAAAAAGCCTTCGTCCGGGTCGAAGAAGGCGGTGCGCACCCCCACCCGGATTTCGGTCCCGTCGTATCTTTCCCCGTTCTTTTCGGTTTCGCAGAAAAGGGTATAAAGCGCCGGGTCCCCGGGCGACCAGAGCCGCGCGTTTTTGAGAAGAAGCCGGGTCTCCCCCGCCTCTCCCGCAGCAGAGGCTTCTCCTGCCTTCTTTCCTTCGGGATCCAGAAGAGTAAAATGCACCCCGTCGGCGCCGCCAGTCGTTTCATACCGGATCAGAAGGACCGCTTCTCCGGATCTTTCCGCGCTTTCCGTTGTGACGAAGATCCCGTCCGGGACGAAGGACACCGGATCGGTGATCTCCAAAAGCACGTCACGGTAGATTCCGCTTCCGGTGAACCAGCGGGAATCCGCCGTTTCCTCATGCTCAAGTGCGAGGGCGATCACGTTTTCCCCTGGGCGGACGAATGCGCTTACGTCAAACGTAAAGGTCGTGTAGCCGTAGGCGCGGAAGCCGAGATAGGTGCTGTTGACCCAGACGCGTGCATGCTTATAGGCGCCGTTGAAGGTCAGCCGGACGCGCTTATCCCGCGCCTCCCCGGGAAGGGTGAAATGCTTCCTGTACCAGGCGCTTCCCCCGGGAAGATAGCCGGTGCCGCTGGAATTCCGGCGATCGAAGGGCGATTCCACCGACCAGTCGTGCGGCAGGGTCACCTCCCGCCAGCCGCGGTCGTCGTATCCCATGAAATCCGCTCCGTCGGCCTTTCCCGGATGAAAGAGCCAGCCGCGGTCAAGCTTTTGTACCGTTCTCATCTTCTCTCCCTCTTTCTTTTTTCTTTATTCTAACATACCGGGCCTTCCCCGCAAGAGAAGCGCGCCGGAAGGATCCACGGATCCCTCCGGCGCGTTGGGTATTCTTTTCAGAGCTTCACGCGATAGAACCTGTCGCGGCAGGCGGCGTAGAGGATATCCCCGACGACAGCCAGAGCCGCGGGACGCACGGGCAGATCGATCTTTCTTTCCGCCTTGCCCTCTAAATCGGTCACGTAGACCGCTCCGTCGGCGATATAAAGCTTATCGGTCACAGCCAGGCCCTGCTCGCCGCGTTCGGCGGTCAGCACCGGCTCCTTGAGGAGCCCGGAGGCGGTGACCTTGAACTTATAGGTGCGGCGGTAATACTCGTCCAGGCAGTAGAAGTCCTTGCCGGGCTCGGCCGGGGCGAGGCTGTTCGCACGGATCAGATCCCAGGTGTCCGGGATCAGGGTGACACCGTCGGGGGCGAGGAAGGCCTCGTCGTTGGCGGTCACGGTGATTCTCAGGAAGTCGTTGTTGTTTCTCCAGCGGTTCACCGGATACCACACCCGCACGGGCTTTCTGCCGCGCATCTTCACGGTCTTCAGTTCTTCCATGGTCTCATAGGGATGCTCCGGATCGATGGCGTACACCCGCACGTCGTTGCCGAGCATGCCGTACCACTTGCCGTAGTCGACCTCGCGGGAATCCTCCGGCACCGGATAGCGTTCAGGCTTCCCGTCGATCATCATGCCGCGCTGCGGGAAGTACTCAGTGACCACCAGGAGGCGATCCTCGGTGTCCACCGCCAGCGACAGCGGCTTGAAGGGAGTGTCCAGGATCAGCTCCATCCGGTCGGCCGCTTCGTTCCAGCGGTAGATCCGCTTCCGGCTGTCGTCGGCAAAGTAGACGTTGCCCCTGGAGTCCGCGACGATGCCGTCGGCGAACTCATAGCCCGAGCCGACCTCGCGCACGGCCTGTTCCCGCTTTCTCGAGAAGGGCTTCTTTCCGTCGAGGACAAGCTTGCCGATCTCCCAGGGACGCACCTCGGCGCCGGTGGTGGCGTCATAAAGCGAGTTGTCGATGGTCAGTTTCACCTGGGTGAAGTTGTGGTAGCCCCAGAAGACGATGTTCCGGGAATTCCAGACCTGGGTGGCGTACTTCCACGGTGTGGTGTGCCAGATGACGCGGAAGACGTAGTAATTCATGAATTCCATGTCTTCGCACTCGATGATCTCCAGCGGCTGGCACTTGGGAGATTCCAGGGTCTCCTCCTCCAGCTGCAGGGCGTAGACCTTCCAGTTTTTCACCCGGCGGAATTTGACCTCGCTTCTCACGTGGTGCTCCACCGAGACCTCAAACATCTCACCGGGGACCTCGGTCTCATCCACGAGAATGCCCGCGGAGGCGTAAGGCGCGGCGCTCCACACGTCGTAGATGGTGCCGCCGCCCCCCTTGACCCAGAGGGAGGGATACATGCTGTCCCATTTGCGGCTTTCGTCAAGATCGGCGGTGTGGGAGGCGTTATACGCCCCTTCTCTCTCGCCGTTCGGGCCGACGGAACCGTGGCCGCCGACGAATTTCACGTCGATCAGGGCGGAATTCTTATTCGACTGCCATTTCAGGCCCACCGCGCGGCCGTTCTTGCCGCCGGCGTTGATGCCGATACCCGAAAGGACGTTTTCGCCGCCCGGCGGGGTCTCCACCACCGGCACCGGGGCACCGAGGAAGGAGAAGGCGGGGGTGTTGTCCAGGACCTGCAACTGAGTCATGATGGGGTGCAGGCCGATCAGCTTATTGTGGGCGTTGAGTTTCAGCGTCCCGGTGAGGATATACCGGCCCATGGGCAGATATACGACCTCGTTTTCGTCCAAAGCCTTCTGCAGAAGGGCGGTGACGTCGGTCCTGCCGTCGCCCGGGATGCCGAGCAGCGCGGCGTTGGCCCAGGTCTCCACCGCCGGGATGGCGGGCAGGCGGGTGGCCTTGCGGAGTCCCGCGCGGGTCAGAGGCTTGGTCTTGTGCTCGGCGGCGGTATAAGGCTCGGCGTATTCGTTTTTCATGAGGCTGCCGTGGAAGAAGGTGACCAGCTTGTAGCTTTCCTCCTTCGCGGCGTAGGCTTCGTCGGTTTTCTTGGAGCGGGCGGTCTTCGCCACGCGGTCCATGACGCAGTTCCGGAGCGTAAAGTGCGCGTAGGAGGAGCCCTCCTCGTCCATCAGCACCGCGGCGTCGGTGATATCGCGGAAGAGCGACTCCTCGCCGTAGAGCTTTTCGGTGAAGCCGTCCCAGGTCTCCACCGCGACCGGTATCCGCTCGAAGGAGCAGTTGACGAAGGTCAGACCGGCCTCTCGGGTGAGGATACCGGCCTTTTTCTGATCCTCAAAGTGGCAGTCCAGCATGGTGAATTGCCAGGCGGGAGAGGATTTGGTGGTGTAGATGCCGTACTGACCGCCGCGGAAGGCCACGTGATCCATGGCGTTGCCGGTGTCGAAGATGCCCGCCTTGGCGTCGTTCACGGCGATATCCACGAAGGAGATGAAAGAATGCTGGGCATAATGGGCGCGCATGGCCACGGCCTTTTTGTTGCCCTTGCCCATGTCGACGTCCAGATTCATGAAGGCCGAATAGAAGGTCCCGGCGTTGGCGTCGAAGATCGGACGGCCCGGCTCGGGTTTGCGGCCCACGAACCAGAAGAGATAGGTCGCCTCTCCCTTGTCGCCCTTCTCCGGGGTCTTCAGGGCGGGCGCCGCGTCGATCAGGCGGAAAAGCGGTCTGGTCTTGCCCCAGCCGATCAGACGGATCCCGGTGGGGATGTAGATCGTCCGGGAAAGCGTGTAGGTGCCCGGAGCCACGAACACGACGCCTTCGCCGAGCTTGTCCGCCACGAGATTGATGGCCGACTGCAGAGCCGTGGAATCGTCTTCACCGGAGGGGGTCAGGTAGACCGCGCGCGGATCGTGGATCCGGCTTTGAAATACCGAATGCTTCTGATACATGACGTTTTCTCCTTTATTTCAATTTATTTTTGGCTGATTCACGCGGCTTTCGCGCGCGGCAAGAAAGCTTTCCGCCCGGGAAAGGATCTCCCGGTCCCGGGGAAAGGTCACCCGGGAAAGCGCCTCCCGGAAGGGGAAAAAGGCGATGCTTTCCACCTCCTCCGGCTGGGGCACCGGTTCCTTTTCTCCAGCCTTCGCCAGGAAATACAGGACTGATTTGTGAATGGTCCCGTCCACCAGGTAAGATGTCTCCGACCGGAAAGAGGGAAAGAGCACCACCGAAAGGCCGGTCTCCTCCCGGATCTCCCGCAGGGCGTTTTCTGCGGGGGTCTCCCCCGCTTCCCGGTGGCCCTTCGGGAAACCGGCGTGGCCCTTGCGCGCCCGGATCAGAAGATATTCCCGCGCGCCGGTCTTGCCGGAACGGAAAACCACCGCGCCGGTGGAGGTCTCGTAAAGGGAGGTGATGCGCGCGATCTTTTTTTGCTCCTCCCCGCCGAGCCGTTCGGCAAGGAGCGCCTGGTCGGCCTTTTCTCCGGCGTCGCCGATCAGCGCCCTGATCGAGCCGTCCCGGTATTCCGCGTATCCCACCAGCGTGTCTCCCCGGTCCGCGGGGAAGACGGCGGGGACCGGCGTCCCGTCGGAAAGAAGAACCGCCGTTTCTGCTTCTCCTTCACGGATCGGGAGCTTTTTGCCGAGAAGGGAACGCAGTTTTCTCGCAATTTCCCACATAATCTGTCCTCATGTGCGTTTTCTTTTCTTCTATTATATGCAATAGCGTTCCTTCCGTCAAGACCGTTTTTAATGATCTTTTCTTTCTGAAGGAAAGAAAAGCGCCGCCCTTCCGCATTCCTGCGGCGGCGGCGTTTCTTACGCGAAAAGCGAAGAACAAGGGGTCAGTCGTCGTCCCTTCGGGTCTTGGTGAGGGTCTTTCCGAGGTAGACGTCGGCCTCTCTTTCCAGCTTCAGATCCCCTTTCCCCGTATACTCAAAGGCCGTGGTTTTGACCGCCACGTCCTTCAGGGCTTTTTTCGCGCCGAGCAGCGGAAGCTCCCCGGCGAAAAAGCCGATCACGGCAAACACCGGAAGGAAAAGCAGACTGAAGGCTGAAAGGAACAGGATGGATGGCAAAAAGATCGCCAGAGCGATGAGCCCCGCGTAAAGAAGCTTCTTTTTCCAGTAGAGCTTTTTGTCCATGGGCAGCTCGCCGATGAATTTTCCGGTCTGTCCGTTCATGGCGAAGACGAACTTTTTCCCTTCCCATTCGGTGCGCAGGATCCACACCGGGAGAAGGGCGTAACGCGGTTTGATCTCCCGGTACCGGTAGTTCTTCCCGATGTCGCCCGAGACCGTATCGTAACCGGAGACGGTATTCCGGAAAATGCGGTTCGCGGTATTGCGGATGCGGTCGTTGGCCCGGTTGAGACAGATATCGGGCAGGATATCGTATTTTTCGGCGAGATATCCCGAAAGATACTCGTTCCGGAAGGGCACGGCGTTTTCCATCCGGAAGGGCTCCAGTGAATCCATCAGGTCGTCGGGCATACGGAGCGAGGCGTCCACCGGGATATCCCGGAAGCGAAGCGTGCCGACCCGCTCGACCCGGTAATTCCGGGTCTCCACGTAATTGTAGCGTCTGTCCGACCATCTGCGGATCTTTTTGGCCTGATAGACGGCTCCGGCGTAGAACGAGGCGTCGAATACCCAGAAGGGGACGTAGACGCTGGTCATCTCCTCCAGATGGTTTTCATCCGAAAAGAGCTTCGGCGCGAGGACCTTGTCCGAGGAAAAGCGCTTCATCACTTCTACGGCCGCCCTTTTGGTGACCCGGAAGGGGATGATCAGATCGGGCTTCCATTTGCCCGAGAGCCTTTGTCCGAGAAGTACCGGGCTTCCGCAGTAGGGGCATTTCGTGGCGACGGTGTTTTTATGGCTGAGGATCTCGCCGCCGCAGGCCGAGCAGACCAGAAGCCCGAGGTCCTTTTCTTCCCCGTCGGGAGAAGAAGCCTCTTCGGCGCCGTCCTTTTCCAGCTTCAGGACGTCCTCCCGGTCGAAGACCGAATCGCAGAAGGGACACTGCATTTTTTGAGCGGAGGCGTCGAATTCGACGCCTCCGCCGCAGAAGGGGCATTTGTAAGTCAGGATATCAGGCATTTTTCTTCCCTCCCGCCGGGTTCTCTTAGCATGAGCGTCCCGTCAGATCTTGCGGCTGCCGCCGCCGTGGGTCGCGCCGGAGGAGCTGACGTGGGTGCTGCTTCCGCCCGGCGAGCTTCTTCCCGCGCCGCCGGAGTGCCCGCCCGAGGAATTCGATTCGGTGGAGCGCGGCGTGCGGGTCACGTTCTGATAAAGGAATACGTCGGTGGAGCGGGCCAGATCAAAGCTTTCCGGCCGGGTATAATCCGAGGCGTTGGTCTTCATCGCCACGTTCTGCACGGCCTTTTTGTGCTTCGCCAGAGGGATTCCTCCGAGAAGAAACCCGATCAGAAGCGAAACGATAAGCCGGAAGAAGCTGAAGCCCGGCCTTTTTCTTTCGGTCACCGGAGGCTCGTCGACAGAGCCTTCCTCTCCGTCCCCCGGGTCTTCCTCGATCCAGGTGTCCACCGGGTCGCCGGAGGCCTCCCGGTCGATATACTCGGCCGCCATGTCGAGATAGAGTTCAAACCCTTCGGCATACTCTCCCGCGACGAAGGAGGGCGTAACCTCGTCGAAGATCCTATCTATGCCGTAATCGGTGAAGATCTCAATGCCGCGGCCCTTGGTGGAGATGGTCAGCTCCCGCTCCTCCACAGGCCACAGGAACAGGACGCCGTCGTCCCGGAAGCCGGATTCGTCGTAATAATCGTCGGCAAAGCTCTGCGTGTCGATCCCCCCGGTGGTATCCACCGTCAGGATCACCACGTCGAGTCCCGAGGCCTCGCTGAGGGCGTCGGCCTTGGCGCGAAGCGCGGAGACCTCCTCCCCGCTCATCAGTTCGGCTCCGTCCAGGACGCGGTTCGGAGCGGCGAAGGCCGGGGCGCCGATGAGGAACAGGAGGCAGAGCGCGATGGCGAAAGCAAAAAACCTCTTTTTCATCCCGATCCCTCCCCTCAGAAAAGCGCCGCGAGGATCCACGATCCGAAGAAGACCGCGGCGGCGATGATCCCGCCGTAAAGAAGCCTGAGTTTCCAGTATTTCGCCTTGTCCAGAGGCATGTTCCCCACGAATTTCCCGGTCTGTCCGTTCATGGCGAAGACGTACTTTTGCCCCTGCCAGGTGGTGTTCAGGATCCATACCGGCAGAAGCGCGTAGGTCGCCTTACTGTTTTTCAGCCTGACCTGGCTTCCCTCCTCGGTCACGGTCATATAGCCCTTCACCGTCTGATAGAAGGCCTGTTCGGTGGTGGTGCGGATGCGGTTGTTGGCGCGGGTCATGCTCTCGTCGGCCGAAACGTCGTATTTATCGGCGAGATACCCCGAAAGATACGCGGTCCGGAAATCCACCGCCTGAGAAAAGTCGAAGGGTTCCAGGGAGTCCATCAAATCGTCGGGCATCTTGGCGGCGCCGTCCACCGGCACGTGATCAAAGCCGAGGGTGCCGCCTCTCTCCACGTGGAAATACTGGGTCTCGGTGTAATTATAACGGCTGTCCGACCAGGTGCGCACCCGGGTGCCCTGATACGAGAAGTCGCCCTCCGCGTCGGCGTCGAAGAGCCAGAAGGGAACGTAGACCCCCTTGATCTCATCCAGATGGTTTTCATCGGTGAAGAGCTTCGGCAGGAGCTTTTTGCCGCTCATATGTCTTTTCAGAGCTGCCTTCGCGGCTTCCTTGTCCAATTTGAAGGGGATCACGAGATCGGGCTTCAGATCCCCCTGGAACCGGCCCTTCAGGACGATGGGGTTTTCGCAGTACGGGCACCGTGTGGCGCCGGTATTTTCGTCGGCGATGATCTCGCCCCCGCAGGCCGTGCAGGTGTAGAGGTTCATGCCGTCGGTTTCCCCGTCTTTCCAGGTCTCCCCCGCTTTTTCCTGCCATTGCATGTCGTCGGCGCTGTAGCCCTGTTTTTTTTCCAGCTCCTGGATGGTCTCCATATCGAAGACCGAATCGCAGAAGGGACATTTCATCTGCTGGGTGGCGCTTTCGAATTCAATATTGCCGCCGCAGAAGGGGCATTTATAAGAAAGCAGCTCTGCCATGTCGTCTCCCTTCGGTTTTCTCTCCGCCCTCTTTGGGCTTTTTTCAAAAGCCCCTGCCTCCGCGCGCCGGGAAGGCGCACGGAGGCAAAGGCCGGCCGTTTCTTCTTATCTTATTTGATGTCCTTGTCGTCGAAGATATCGCCGCACTCCGGGCAGAACTTCGGCGGGTGATAGGGGTCTTCCGGCTCCCATCCG
>CACYBP010000327.1 GCA_902772625.1 Oscillospiraceae bacterium | reverse complement strand
GGCCCGGCGCGGGGAATTTCCCCGCGCCGGGCTTTTTTGAAAAGAACGGTTGACATTCCGGCGGGATCGTGATATAGTAATTTGCGAATCGTTCGCAAATTAAAAGGAGGGGACGTCCTTGCAGACCTATGCGACAAAACAGAGAAAGGCTCTGCTCGCTTTTCTGGAGGAGCACCCCGACGAGCTCTTTTCGGTGAAGGAGATCGCCGAAGCCCTTTCGGGCGAGGGGATCAGCCTCAGCGCGGTGTACCGCAACGTGGCCGAAATGGAGGGGGAAGGAAAGCTCCAGAAGGTCACCCGGGACGGCACGCGCACGGTCTTTTACCGGTACGCGGACGACGAGGAATGCAAAAAGCATCTGCATCTTTCCTGCTTTCAGTGCGGCAGGACCTATCATATGGAGGAGCCGGTCACCGACGAGCTGATCCGTGCGGTGGCGAAGAGCTCCGATTTCGAGGTGGACAGTCAGTCCACGGTGCTTTACGGCGTCTGCAAGGCCTGCCGGATGCTGGCCGGAAAGAAAAAGAACGGGACGGGGGAGATCCGGGAAAAATGAGAACCAGAAAAAACGCGCTCCGGCTACCGGCCCTGGCGCTGGCGCTGTGCCTTCTTTTCGGGCTCCTCGCGGGATGCGGGAACGGCCGGAAGGAGGATCCGGAGGGAAAGATACGCATCGTCGCCACCGTCTTTCCCCTTTACGACTGGGTGAAAAACGTCCTGGGAGAGGAGAACGACCGTGCGGAGGCGACACTGTTGCTCGGGCGCGGCGCGGATCTCCACAGCTTCCAGCCCTCGGCCGCGGATATCTTAAAGATCGCCTCGGCCGACCTCTTCTTCTTCGTGGGCGGAGAATCCGACGAATGGGTCAGGGACGCCCTGGAGGGCGGCACGCTCTCCGGGGGAAACGTCCTCGATCTGACCGGGGTGCTGAAGGACGATCTGCGGGAGGAAGAGCTCGTGGAGGGCATGGAAGAAGAGGAAGAAGGGGAGGAAGAAGGCCCCGCCTACGACGAGCACCTGTGGCTCTCTCTGCGGCTTGCCGAAAAGGCGGTGGACGCCATCGCCGAAAAGCTCGGCGAGATCGACCCCGCGGGGAAAGAGCTTTACCGCGAAAACGCGGAGATATATATCGAAAAGCTTGCCCGGCTTGATAGGGAGTATGAAGAAGCGGTGCAAAGCGCCGACGTGAAGACGGTGGTCTTCGCCGACCGGTTCCCCTTCCGGTATCTCGCCGACGATTACGGACTTACGTATTTTGCGGCCTTCCCGGGCTGCTCAGCCGAGACCGAGGCGAGCTTTCAGACCGTGGTGTTCCTGGCCGGAAAGCTTGACGAGCTGGAGCTTCCGGCGGTGCTGACCATCGAGACCGGCGACGGGAAAATCGCCGCCACGGTGGTGGAGAATACCGAAAAGAAGACGGCGGAGATCCTCGTGATGGACTCGATGCAGTCGTCGGGCCTTGACGAGGCAGAAAAGGGCGAAAGCTATCTCGGCGCGATGGAAAAGAATCTTGCGGTGCTGAAAAAAGCCCTGAACCGCTGAAGGCGCGGAATACGAAAAAGGACGAAAAGCTTCATGGCATATTTGACGATAAGCAATCTTTCCCTGGGATACGAGGGACGCGAGATCCTGAAGGACGTCAGCTTTCAGGTGAACAAGGGCGATTACCTCTGCATCGTGGGAGAAAACGGATCGGGGAAAAGCACCCTGATGAAAACCGTCCTCGGTCTGCAAAGCCCCCTGGGCGGCGTGATCCGCGCGGGAGACGGTCTTCGCCGCCGGGAGATCGGGTATCTTCCCCAGCAGACCGAGGTCCAGCGGGATTTCCCCGCCACGGCATGGGAGGTGGTCACCTCCGGCCTTCTGAACCGGCAGGGGCTTCGTCCCTTCCTCACGAAAGAGGAGAAAAAGATTGCCCGGGACGCGATGGAGACCCTCGGGATCGCGGAGCTTGAAAAGAAATGCTATCGCGAGCTTTCTGGCGGCCAGCAGCAGCGCGTGCTTCTGGCCCGGGCGCTCTGCGCCGCGGGAAGGCTCCTGCTTCTGGACGAGCCGGTGGCGGGGCTGGACCCCGCGGCGACGAAAGAAATGTACGAACTGGTGGACAAGCTCCACCGGTCGGGGATCACGGTGATCATGATCACCCACGATCTTTCCGCGGCGCTTACCTACGCCACCCACGTGCTGCACGTGGGGGAGGACGTTTTCTTCGGCACGGTGGAGGAATACCGGAAGAGCGGGCGCCTCGGCGGCTTCGGAGAGGAGGGAGAAAAGTGACCGAGATCTTTGAGACCCTGGGTCTCTATTTCTCCTATCCCTTCGTCCGGTACGCCCTGATCGCGGGGGTGCTGATCGCCCTTTGCTCCTCGCTTCTCGGGGTGACGCTGGTCCTGAAGCGCTTTTCGTTCATCGGCGACGGACTTTCCCACGTGGCCTTCGGCGCCCTGGCCGTCGCGTCGGTATTGGACACCGCCGAAAAGACCTTTTTCCCGTGGCTTTTCGACAAGATCGGCAAGATGCCCCTGGTGATCCTGATCACGGTGGCGGCGGCGATCCTGCTTCTGCGCACCGGTCAGAACACGAAGATCAAGGGCGACGCCGCCGTGGCCATGATCTCGGTGGGAGCCCTGGCCTTCGGTTATCTGCTCCTGCATCTCTTTCCCACCTCCTCCAACGTCTCGGGGGACGTCTGCTCGACCCTGTTCGGCTCCACCTCCATCCTGACGCTCACGAAAAGCGACGTGATCCTCAGCGCGGCGCTCGCGGTGCTGGTGGTCGTGATCTTTGTCCTTTTCTACCGGAAGATCTTCTCGGTCACCTTTGACGAGAATTTTTCCCGGGCCACCGGGACCCCGGCGGAGGTCTACAATCTCATGATCGCGGTGATCACGGCGGTGATCATCGTGCTGGCGATGAATCTTGTGGGCTCGCTTCTGATCTCGGCGCTGGTGATCTTCCCGGCCCTGTCGGCCATGCGGGTGTTCAAAAGCTTCCGGGCGGTGACGATCTGCTCGGCGGCGCTGTCGGTCACGGCGGCCGCGGCGGGGATCCTGATCTCGATCCTCGCCTCCACGCCGGTGGGCTCCACCATCGTGGCGGTGGACGCCCTGGCTTTTTTCTTCTTCTGGATCGCGGGACTCGTGCGGGGAAGGGCGGCGTAAAGCGCCTCCCGCCCGGATCAAGCCTGCTGCCGGCTCTTTTCACGGGAGCCGGCGCATTTTTTCCTTGCGTCGGCCGGGTTCCTGTGCTACAATTCCGGTGAAGAGCGAAATATCTCCGGAGTCCGTCTCCGGATCAAAGTGAGGAGAATGAAGATGCAAAGATGCGAACATCCGAAGCCGCAGTTTGAAAGGGAAAGCTGGCTGAATCTCAACGGCGAGTGGCAGTTCGAGATCGACGACGCGAAGAGCGGTGAAGCCCGCGGCCTCTTCGAGCCGGGGCGCGCCCTTGCGGGCACGATCCAGGTCCCCTTCTGCCCCGAAAGCAAGCTCTCGGGCGTGGAGCACAAGGACTTCATGGCGGCGGTGTGGTACAAGAGAAAGGTCGCCCTGACCCCCGATCAGCTTCAGGGCCGCGTGATCCTGCACTTCGGTGCGGTGGACTATCTCGCTTCGGTCTACGTGAACGGCAAAAAGGCCGGGACCCACAAGGGCGGCTACGTCTCCTTCTCGATGGACGTCACCGGTCTGGTCGTCCCGGGCGAAAACGAGATCGCGGTCTATGCCGAGGACGACGTGCGTTCCCCGGTGATCCCCTCGGGCAAGCAGAGTGAAAAATTCGCCTCCTACGGCTGCATGTACACCCGCACCACCGGCATCTGGCAGACCGTGTGGATGGAATTCGTGCCGAAGGCCTATATCCTCTCGGCGCGTTATCTCACCGATATCCACTCAGGCGTTCTCTCCCTGACCGCGAAGGTCGCGGGCGAAGGCGTCTTCACCGCCGAGGCCTTCTGGGAGGGCGTCTCCTGCGGCAAGGCCTCTGCGAAGCCCTCGGGCGACACCGTGACCCTTTCGATCCCCCTCTCCGAGACTCATCTCTGGGAATTGGGCAAGGGCGGCCTTTACGATCTGGTCCTGACCTTCGGAGAGGACAAAGTGAAAAGCTTCTTCGGCCTGCGCGAGGTCGGACTCCGGGACGGCAAGTTCCTTCTGAACGGCAAGGTCGTGTTCCAGAGGCTGGTGCTCGATCAGGGCTTTTATCCCGACGGCATTTACACCGCTCCCTCCGACGCCGAGCTGGAGGCCGATATCGACCGGTCGATGGCCATGGGCTTCAACGGCGCGCGCCTGCACGAGAAGGTGTTTGAGGAAAGGTTCCTCTGCCACGCCGACCGCAAGGGCTATATGGTCTGGGGCGAATTCCCCAACTGGGGCCTGGACGAAAGCAAGGCGGAATCTGTCTACGGGCTTCTGCCCGAATGGCTGGAGGAGATCGAACGGGATTATAACCACCCGGCGATCATCGGCTGGTGCCCGCTCAACGAGACCCGCTTCGTCGACAGGAACCCGGAATTTTACAAGAGCTTCCTGAAGCTCGTCTACCACGCCACCAAAGCCCTGGATCCCACCCGTCCGGTGATCGATTCCAGCGGCGGCGCCCACGTGGAGACCGATATTTTCGACGTGCACGATTACGACCAGGATCCCGAAAGCTTCCGGGCGTCCTATGCCCGGGTCCTCTCGGACGGCGTGATCGACGGCCATTATTTCCTCAAGGACAAGCAGCAGTACGCCCCGGGCCAGCCGTTCTTCATGAGCGAATACGGCGGCACCCGCTGGGCGCCCGGCGAAGAGGGCTGGGGCTACGGCGACGCGCCGAAGACCCCGGAGGAGGTCGTCGAGCGCATCAGGGGCCTGACCGACTCCCTGCTGGAAAACCCGGCCATGCTCGGCTACTGCTACACCCAGCTCACCGACGTGGAGCAGGAAAAGAACGGCCTTTATACCTATGACCGCCGGGCGAAATTCGATCCCGCGGTCATCCGCGCCATCCTCTCCCGCAAAGCGGTGATCGAGGACTGAGTTTTCTTCCCGCATTTCCGAAAGGCGCGCCTTTTTGGCGCGCCTTTTTTTGCGCTTTCGCGGCGAAAATAAAAGAATTTGAAATCTTTTCCGGAACCGTGCGACCAAACGCGCTCCCGGTGCGTCTTTATATATGACGGGGATACGAAGAAAGGAGGATGCGGTACGGACGAAAACGAACTGATGCGGCGCTTCCGGGAGGGCGATGAAGAGGCCCTTGCCGGGTTGATCGCCGCGTATCTCCCCACGGTGGCCGGGATCATCGCATGGGGATTGGGATCGGCCTCCGATTCGCCGGACGTGGAATCCCTTGCGGTCGACGTCTTTTTTGCCGCGTGGGAAAACCGGGAGAAGATCCGCGGGGACGGCATCGCGGGGTTTCTGATCGTCGCCGCGCGCAACCGCGCGCGGACCTTTCTCCGCAAGGCCCGCCGGGAGATCCCGGTCGATCCGGAGGACCTCCTGCGTCTTTCGGACGGGCTGGCGCCGCCCGGCGACACGGCGGAGCTTCGGATCCTGACAGAGACCTTTCTCGACGCGCTGGACCCCGTGACCCGTGAGCTTTTCATCCGGAGATACTATTTCGGGCAGACGGTGACCGGCGCAGCCGGGGAGATGGGGATAAGCCTGTCCGCCGCCAAGTCGAGATTTGCGCGCGGACGGGAAAAGCTGAGACAATTCTTGAACGACGAGGTGGAAAACGATGAAACGAAGGAATGAACTGAGCGTTCAGGCGCTCTTTGACGGCCTTGCGCCGGAGAAAGCCGCGGAGATCCTTCCCGCCGGAACGGCCGTGCCGCCGGAGGCCGCGGACGGCGTCCAGGCGCGCGTCTTTATGCGTATCAGAAGGGCGGAAAGAAGAAAGAGGAGGGGCCGGGTCGCGTCTGCCGTCGCGGCCGCCGCCGCGGCGATCCTGATGCTCACCGTGGGGGCCGCGGCGGTGGATTACCATTACCGGAACATCCGGGTGGAAACGCCGGAAGAATTCACCACGTCCCTCGGCGACGGAAGCACGTACTCGGCTTCCGAAAAGCAGGGATGGGAGATCGCGGAAGAAGAAAAACCCGGTACGGTCGTGGTCTCCTTTGAACGGGACGCTTCGACGGAGAACAGAAAAACCGATCTTTATGCCATCAGGGCCGAGAACTTCCCCTGCGAGCTCGAGGAGGACTTTACCCTGCCCTATCTGGATTTTCTGGCATATCGTTTCCGCGAGAGGGGAAAAGGTCCGGAGGACCCCGGAATCCCACTTTCTCCAAAGGAGCTGGAAAGCCGGTACGGCGCGTCGCTTCCGGAGCTGGAGGGCTGCTATCAGTATATCTGCTCCGCGGAGTTGGTCGATATCCTGGACGAAGAAGGCGTCGTGATCATGGGAAATACGATCCGCTACAACGCCTCGGTGTATTCCGGCAGAGCCTTGCAGAACAGTTTTGTTTTGACCGGCACAGGCGAGACCGAAGAGACGACCTTTGACGGACATCCCGCGGTGCGCGTGTCTCTCCGGAAAGAAGAGAACATCTATCCCGGCGAAGACAAGTATCTCTTTATTTACTATGAATGGGAGGATACGGTGGTTATCGTCAGCAAAAACGTGGATTACGGAGAGGTCTCGTTTGCAGAACTTGAGGAGATCGCACGCGGGATCAGGCTGGTGGACACCGGAGTGGACGCCTCCCTGATGCCGGACGAGGTATGGCCCGTCAATATCGTGGGCACCGTTGGCTGACAGAATGCCGTCCTGCCGCGGAAAGAAAGCCGGAGCAGAGGCGAGCCGCCGCTTTCTCGAAGCAGGCGCTAAGCTTCGCGTCTGAGAACAGCAAATGAAGGAGGAATCGTGGAAATGCACGGAATAAAAAAGCTTCTGGCGGGAGGGCTGACCGCCGTCATGCTCGGGTCGCTATTCTTTTCCTGCGGCAAAGGAGATCCTTCTTCCGGCCCTTTTTCCTTGTCGAAGGAGAACGTGGAGGTCCTCGACGCGGCGGGGGAAGAGATCTACGCCGATGAGAAGGATTTGTATTTTCTGGAAAAGAAGGGGGATG
>CACYBP010000326.1 GCA_902772625.1 Oscillospiraceae bacterium | reverse complement strand
CTTTCAAAGCCCCAGAGCCTCAGCGTCCGGGGTCAGCAAGTGAAGACCGTCATCACCGATCCCGCCGGGATCGCGCGGGGCAGCGTTTCTCCCTCCGAAAGGCCTTCTTCCGTGAGAAGGCGGAAGGAAAGGGGCTGCCGGTCGCTTTTCCAGGTGAAGGGGATCTCTTTTTCCCCCGTATTCGCGATCACGACGGCGCCGTCCTTCTCTCCCTTCGCCGCCGCGGCGTAAAGCCCCTCGCCGTCTTCGATCGAAAGCGAGACCTCCTCGCCCCTTTTATAGAGCTCTCCGAAGGCCAGGAAGGCCTCGTAAGCCGGCAGGGGCTCGCAGGTCATGGGATGGAAAAGCGAGCCGTAAACGCTGACGCCGAGCCGCGCGTCGTAGAACATGGCCGAATCCAGGGGCAGATGCTGGAACGAAAGCATCATCCCCGCGACCAGAGCCGCGTGACGCGCCGTCCCGCGCAGATTGACCTCCGGGTTCCATTCGTTGCAGGTGGTCTCGGTTTCGGTGAAGCCGTATTCGTCAAGCTTCCCCCGGGCGTAGCGTGCGAAGACCGCCGTCTTGTCGACGGGGGCGTAGCTGTGCCAGGAGAAGAAATCCAGAGGGCAGTGGTTCTCCTTCGCGTATTGGAGGAAGGCTTCGAAGAATTCCACGAAGTATCCCTCCCGCGGGGAGGCCTTGGCGTTGGGATCGGTCTTGACGCCGGCCACGGCGTAAAAGCCGCAGGAGCCGTATCCGCCGATCTTCAGATGGGGAAATCTATCCTTCAGATAGCGGGAGGCGACGCCGTAGAGGGCGAAATACTCCTCCTTTGTGCCGCGCCACATCTGGTTTTCCAGGGGATCCTCGTAATTATCCGGTTCGTTCCAGATCTCCCAATACCGGATATCGTAGTGAAAGCCGTCGGCCCAGCCTTCGGTGTAATGGCGGATCACGCCCTCGCAGATCTTCGCCCACTGAAGATTGTCCTTCGGCGGGAAAATGCGGTAGGCCCTGGTCTCCGCGTAATTCTCGATGGTGACGCCGAGACGGAAAAAGGGCTCCACCCCCGCCTCCATCAGAGCGGTGATGAGCTTGTCGGTGAAGGTGAAATCATAAGACGCGGGATCGGCGGGATCCTTATCAAAATCGGGGAACAGATTCGGGATATCCACGAACCGGCTCCCGCCGTACATGCCGCCCACGTCGTGAAGACGGGAAAAGGGGATCTTCGCCTCTGTAAGATAGTGAAGCATGGAAAAATTCAAGCCTAAAAAGGGCGGCTGTCCCACGCCGTTGACCGGCTTGATGCGCCCGGTGCTCTTCTGAAAATCCACGGAAATGCTGGCCATTTTAAGTCTCCTCTCCCGCGGGAGCGGCGCGCCGTCCCGCCTTTCGCCGTTATTCTACCACAGAGAAGGCCGGATTGCAACGAAAAAGCGCGTCTTTCCCGAAGGAGAGACGCGCGGGATCTTCTGTTCTCAGGCCTTTTCCTCCGAAGGCGCGGCGGGAGATTCCTTCCGCACCCGTTTCCGGACGAAGAGGAAATACCCCATGCCGATGGCCGCCGCGAGGAGCCAGGAGATCGGATAGGAAAGATAGAGGATCACCAGCGACCGGTCGACGGTGAACACCGTCAGGATCCAGACCACGCGGAACACGCACACGCAGGCGACGGTGTTCATCATCGGGAAGAAGGAGCGGTTCATGGCGCGGCATACGTTGGAGGGCGTTCCCATCCAGATGGAGGTGAACTGCGTGACGCAGATGATGCCCATGCGCAGCATCCCCACCTCGATCACCGCGGGATCGGCGGAGAAGATCCGGAGGAGCTGTCCGCCGAAGAGATAGGCGAGCCCCCCGAAAAGCACCCCCGACGAGGTGCCCAGGATCATGGTGTAGATCAGGATCTTGTCGACGCGCTTATACTCCCGCGCGCCGTAATTCTGGCCGGTGAAGCTGATGGCGGCCTGGGAAAAGGCATCCATCGCCACGTAGCAGAAGCCTTCGATGTTGGCCGCGGCGGCGTTGCCCGCCATGGTCACCGAGCCGAAGGAGTTGATGGAGGACTGGATCAGGATGTTGGAGATCGCGAAGGACGCTCCCTGAAATCCGGCGGGAAGGCCGATGCGGGTCATCTTCCAGAGCTTTGACCAGGTGATGCGCGCCTCCTTCCACTCAAAGCGCCAGACTCCGTCGCTCACGATCAGGCAGCGCATGACCAGGAAGGCCGACACCGCCTCCGACGCCACGGTGGCGATGGCGACACCCGCGACGCCCATGTGGAACACGATCACCAGAAGCAGGTTCAGCCCCACGTTGATCACGCCCGAGATCATCATGAAGATCAGGGGACGGCGGGTGTCCCCCACCGCGCGCAGGATCGCCGAGCCATAGTTGTAGACCATCAGCACCGGCATCCCAAGAAAATAGATCTTGATATAGAGCTCCGCCAGATCGATCACGTCCGGGGGCGAGCCCATCATGTTGAGCATGGGCCGGGCCAGAAGAAAGCCCAGAACCACCAGGATCAGGCCGAAGGAGGCGCTGGCCACGACGGAGGTATGCACCGTTTCCCGGAGATCCTTCAGCTTTCCCGAGCCGAGATACTGGGCGGTAAGGACGTTGGTGCCCACCGAAAGGCCCATGAAGAGGGTGACGATCAGGTTGATGAGGGGGCCGTTGGAGCCCACCGCCGCCAGAGCCTCCTGGCCGGTGAAGCGCCCCACCACCGCGGTATCCGCCGCGTTGAATAAAAGCTGCAGAACGCCCGACGCCATCAGGGGCAGGGCGAATGCGATCATTTTGCCGAGAAGGGGACCCTTCGTCATCTCCAGATTGCCGCGCGCCAACTCTTCATCCTCCGTACTTTCCAAAAGCTTCTTTTCAATCCGCGTTTCTTTATTTTACCACAGCCGGTCCTCTTTGTAAAGCGCAAAACCCGGGCGGAAATCCGCGCGAAAGAAGCATACCGCGCCGGGGCGGCTTTCCGGCGCAGCCGGGGCCGCCCCCGGCTGCCCGTCATAAGAAGACGCTCCCGGGATCGCCTCAAAGCCTTCCCCTTCCGCGGGAAGGCCTTCCGGGATCGCGCTTCTTTCGGAAACCGCGGCTCACGTCTCGTGTGCTTTTCGCCCTTGACAAACAAACGTTCACCGTGCTACAATAGAGCCACGATGAACGTTTGTTCTTTTGTGTGGTGATCCCTATGCAGCGCGTGATCCTTCATTCCGATCTCAACGCCTTTTACGCCTCGGTGGAATGCCTCCACCGCCCCGAGCTCCGGGACAAGCCCGTGGCGGTCTGCGGCTCGGTGGAGGCAAGGCACGGGATCGTTCTGGCCAAAAACCAGCTTGCCAAAGACTGCGGCGTCAAGACCGGCCAGGTCCTCTGGCAGGCGAAGCGCCTCTGCCCCGGGCTTCAGGCGGTGGAGGCGCGCCACGGGCTCTATCTCCGCTACGCGCGGAAGGTGCGGGAGATCTACGCCCGCTATACCGACAGGATCGAGCCCTTCGGACTGGACGAGGCGTGGCTGGACGTTTCGGGCGCGGACGGGAAAGCCCTGGCCGACGAGATCCGCCGCACCGTGCGCGACGAGTGCGGCCTGACCGCCTCGGTGGGGGTCGCGGACAACAAGATCTACGCCAAGCTCGGTTCGGATTACAAAAAGCCCGACGCCACCACCGTCTTTCTCGGCGAGGCGATCCCCCGGATCGTCTATCCCCTGCCGGCCTCCGATCTGCTTTTCGTCGGCCCCGCCGTCGCGAAAAGGCTGGTCCTCTGCCGGATCCTGACCATCGGGGATCTCGCGTCGGCCGATCCGCTCTTTCTGCAAAGCGTCTTCGGAAAGACCGGGCCGATGCTGGTCTCCCTCGCCCGCGGCGAGGCCGGCGGCCCCGTGATCCCCATGGGCCTTGAGGAGGAGGTCAAAAGCATCGGTCACAGCACCACCCTCCCCCGGGACCTGCACGAGATCAGCGAGGCGCACGCCGTTTTCTCCCTGCTTTCCGAGGCGGTGGCCGCAAGGCTCCGGGAGCACGGGCTTCAGGGGCGCACCGTGGCGATCTCGGTGCGGAAAAGCGACCTGACCCTTGCCGAGCACCAGCTCACCCTTCCGGAGCCCAGCGACCTTTCCCCCGAGCTGCTCGCGGCGGCCGACCGGCTGCTGCCGGCGCTCTTCGACCCTCTGGCCTTCCGGCGGGCGGGGCTGGGCGTCCGCTCCCTCGGGCTTCGGGTCAGCTCTCTCCGTCCCGCGGTCCCGGAGGCGCAGCTCACTTTCGACGGAGAGCGAACCAGGCGGGACCGGATGCATTCCTCGGAGGTCTGCATCGATTCCATCCGCCGCCGCTTCGGCTTTTTCGCCATCCGGCGGGCCGCGGCGCTGGCCGATCCCACCCTG
>CACYBP010000325.1 GCA_902772625.1 Oscillospiraceae bacterium | reverse complement strand
GAGACCGGGCTTCCCCTGGTGGTCACCAACGACGCCCATTATCTCACGAAGGACGCAAGCTTCGCCCAGGACGTGCTGATGTGCATCCAGACCAACAAGACGGTGGACGAAGAGAACCGGATGAAGCTTGAGCCCGCCGAGTTCTATATCAAATCCACCGAGGAAATGCGCGCGCTCTTCCCGAATCTTCCCGAGGCCGCCGACAACACCCTGAAGATCGCCGAGCGGTGCGAGGTGAATTTCGAATTCGGGAAATATCACCTGCCGAAATTCCCCCTGCCCGAAGGGGAGACCGATGCCTTCGCCTATCTGGAAAGGCTGTGTGAGGAGGGGCTCCGCCGGGTCTATCCCGAGGTGACCGAAGCCCACGAAAAGCAGCTTCGCCACGAGCTTTCGGTGATCCGGGAAATGGGGTTCGTGGATTATTTCCTCATCACCCACGATTTCATCGCCTACGCCAAGAGCCGGGGGATCCCGGTGGGTCCGGGCCGCGGCAGCGCCGCGGGCTCCATCGTGGCCTACGCCCTGAACATCACCACCATCGATCCCTTCCGCTACCGGCTCTATTTCGAGCGCTTTCTGAACCCCGAACGGGTCTCCATGCCCGATATCGACATGGATTTCTGCCCCCTGCGGCGGCAGGAGGTCATCGATTACGTCACGCGGAAATACGGCGCCGACCACGTGGTGCAGATCATCACCTTCGGCACCATGAAGGCCAAGATCGTCGTGCGCGACGTGGGCCGCGCCCTGGGGATCTCCTACGCCGAGTGCGACGCGGTGGCCAAGGCCATCCCCTTCGACCCGAAAATGACCCTGGCCAAGGCGCTGGAGGTCTCGCCGCAGCTGGCGAACATGTACGCGTCCGACGAGAAGATCCAAAAGCTCATCGACACGGCCATGCTTCTGGAGGGCATGCCCCGCCACTCCTCCACCCATGCGGCGGGGGTGGTGATCTGCGGCGCGCCGGCCTCGGATTTTCTGCCCCTGGCCCGCAACGACGAAAGCATCGTCACCCAGTTCACCATGACCACCGTGGAGGAGCTGGGCCTTCTGAAAATGGACTTTCTGGGGCTTCGCAACCTGACCATCATCGACGACGCGGTGAAGGCGGTCCGGAAGCGCGAGCCCGCCTTTTCCATCGACAGGATCCCCGACGACGATCCCGAGACCTTCCGCATGCTTTCCGAGGGAAAGACCGTGGGGGTCTTCCAGCTGGAAAGCGCGGGCATGACCGCAGTGTGCACCTCCATGCGCGCCCAGTCCATCGAGGAGATCACCGCCCTGATCGCCCTGTACCGGCCGGGGCCGATGGAGTCCATCCCCAAATATATCTACAACAAGCAGCATCCGGACGAGGTGACCTACGCCCATCCCCTCCTGAAGGACGTGCTGGATCTGACCTACGGCTGCATCGTCTATCAGGAGCAGGTCATGGAGATCTTCCGGGTCCTGGCGGGCTATTCCCTGGGAAGAGCCGACCTGGTGCGGCGCGCCATGGGCAAGAAGAAGATGGACGTGCTCTTGAAAGAGCGGGAAAACTTCATCCACGGGAATCCCGAAGAGAAGATCGACGGCTGCGTGAAGCGCGGCGTTCCCGAAAAGGTCGCCGGCGCGCTTTTCGATCAGATCGAAAACTTCGCGAATTACGCCTTCAACAAGGCTCACGCCGCCGCCTACGCGGTGGTGGCCTATCAGACGGCCTATCTCAAATGCCACTACCCCAGGGAATACATGGCCGCCCTGCTCACCAGTGTGCTGGGGGACGCGGTAAAAGTGTCAGAATACATCTCGGCGGCCGGGGAGATGGGCATCCGCGTCCTGCCTCCCGACGTGAACGAGTCGGACGCCGGGTTCACGGTGGTGGGGAACGACATCCGGTTCGGCCTGGTGGCCCTGAAAAACGTCGGCGCGGGCTTCATCGAGGCTCTTTCGGCCGAAAGGAACGCCGCGGGGCCCTTCACCTCGTTACAGAATTTCATCGAAAGGATGGCCGGGCACGAGCTGAACCGCCGCGCCACCGAATCGCTGATCAAATCAGGCGCGATGGACTCCTTCGGCCTTTACCGTTCCCAGCTTCTCAATATGTACGATCCCATCGCCGAGGCGGTGGCCGACAACGCGAAGACCGTGGCCGAAGGGCAGATCGGCTTTTTCGAGTCGGGCGAGCTTCTGTCCGGCGCCGACGCCATCGCCCCGCCGAAGCTTTCGGAATTCTCCCGGTTCGAGCTTCTCGCCATGGAAAAGGAGACCGCGGGCCTTTATCTTTCGGGCCACCCCATGCAGGAATACGCCGCGGTCCTGGAAAAGGCCGGCGCCGTGTCTTTGGGCGACGTGCTCCGGGAT
>CACYBP010000324.1 GCA_902772625.1 Oscillospiraceae bacterium | reverse complement strand
GCTTCTTTTCCACCCGGTCCCAGTTCCGGTCCACCGTGTCGTGATTGCCCACGCAGTTCAGGATCGGCCGGAGGGAGGGGATCCCCTCGGCGTAGCAATCGATATACTGGGCCTGGGAATCGCCGCAGTAATCGCCGGTGTGCAGGGCGAAGGACAGAAGATCCCCGTAGTGATTGAGAAATTCGGTCATCCGGTTCCAGAGCTCCAGAACGCCGTGCACGTCGGAAAGATGGATGAAGGAAAGCACCTTGAAGGGATCGCCGAAGAGCTTCGTCCGGCCGGAGGCCGCGCGGCGCACGAAGGGATCCATGTCGCGGTTCAGAGAGAGGATGCTTTCGATGGGCGGAAGGGGCGTTTCGGGCGTCCCCTCGGGAAGAAAGGGGCGGACGAAGGGCTTGACCGAATGGGCGTCGTAATAGGCCACGGCGGCCTTGACGTCGGAGGATTGATTTTTCATTCTGTTCTCCTTTCCCGGAGTTCATTCCGGAAAGAGCATGCCGCGGAGGCGGCGCCTGAAGCGCGGGAGTTTCCCCGCAGGGGACCCGGGAAAGGCCGCCCGGACAGGCTCTTCCGGTCGTATTGTATCATCCCGGGGACGGGAAAGCAACACGGGAAAAGAAAAAGCCGCCGGGATTTTCAGGGAAAAATCCCCTGCTCTTCATAAATCCAACACAATCGGGCAGTATGATAAAGAGGAGATAAAGGGAGGTGTTCCGGTTTGAACGAGGACGAAAGAAGGATCGCGCCGGAAGAAGAACGCGGCGCCGATGAAATCAAAGAAGGAAACGGGCCGGCCGGAGAATACTCTTCGGAAGGCTTTGAAGATATTCCGGGGAAAGAGACCGTTCCGGAAGGGGACCGTGGCGAAAACGCGCATACCTCCTCTCCGGAGGACGCCGACCCCGCCCTGAAGCGGGCGGGCCGGGTCTATACCCCCGACAATCCGGAGGGGCTCGCCTACGGCTTTCACGCCGGGGAAGAGGAGGAGCCCCCGGCCGAAAGGCGGCGGGAAAGGGATGCCTCCCGCCGGAGAAAAAGAGCCGGGCGGTGGACGGCCGTGCTCCTTGCGGCGGTATTTCTCCTGGGCTCCTTCGGCATGGGCTTCGCCGGGGCGGCGGTTTACTCCCGGCTCGGCGGAAACGGCACGGTGGAAAGCCCGAAGAGCGTGATCTATCAGTCGGTGATCCGCAGCGTGGGCGAAGAAAACGGGGAGACCGCCGTCCTTTCGGTCAACGACGTGGCGAAGATCGCCGCCCCGTCGGTGGTGGAGATCGTGACGGAGTCGGTCTCCTACAACGCCTTTTTCGGCCAGGTGCCGGTGTCCGGCGCGGGGTCGGGGGTCATCCTTTCGGAGGACGGTCTGATCGTCACCAACTATCACGTGGTGGCCGGCGCCAGCCAGGTGACCGTCACCCTCTCCGACGGCAAAAGCTATGAGGCGAAGATCGTCGGCGAGGACGACCAGGACGATCTCGCGCTTATCCGCATCAACGCCGGGAATCTTCCCGCCGTGGTGCTGGGGACCTCGGGCGATCTGAAGGTGGGCGACGGGGTGGTGGCCATCGGCAACCCCCTGGGAAAGCTCGGCGGCACCGTCACCGACGGGATCGTCAGCGCCCTTGACCGGGAGATCGAGATCGACGGACAGAGCTACCGCCTGCTCCAGACCAACGCCGCCATCAATCCCGGCAACTCCGGCGGCGGGCTTTTCAACATGCGGGGCGAGCTGGTGGGCATCGTCAACGCGAAGGTCTCCGAAAGCAGCGTGGAAGGCCTGGGCTTTGCGATCCCGGTGGATCACGCCAAGGGCATAATCGAGGAGATCTCCACATACGGATATATCCGCGGGAGGATCGATCTCGGGGCCGAGCTGATCGAGATCAACGACGCGCTCACCGCCCGCTATTACAACGTCACCGAGGGAGGCGTGTACGTTTCCTCGGTCAGCGACGCCGGCACGGGGCTTCGCGCGGGCGATCTGATCCTCGCCGCCGACGGGAAGGAGATCCTGACCATGGCGGATTTCGAGGAAGCGCTCGGAGAACACCGGGCGGGCGACACTCTGTCGCTTACGGTCAGACGCCGCGTCTCCCGCAGGGAGTACGAGGAGAGCGAGCTCTCCTTCATCCTGAAGGAGAAGATCCCGGAGGATCTGGGGCGCTGATCCGGGTTTTACGCCAAAGACAAAAGCACACCGGCCGATCCGGCCGGTGTGCTTTCCCGCTTTTCGGGGGAAGAGTGCGCCCGCTTCAGGCGTGGAGAAGGCTCAGAAGCCTCCGCAGCCGTTATTGCAGCCGCCGCTGCAGCCGCCGCTGCAGCCGCAGCCGCCGTTTCCCTGACGGTTGGCGCAGGAGAACCAGATGATGATAAACGCAAGAATGATGATCCAGGTGCAGGACTGATTGCAGGGCATGGATGAATCCTCCGATCGATGATGTGAGGCAGGGCCTCCATCCCATCATATTACCGGAGGGACGAAATGGTGACCGCGGGAAAAAGAAGGTCGAAAAATGACGAGAGATCGATTGTATTTTCTTCTGCAGTATGGTAGAATCTAAGAAAGAAACCCCTTCGGAAAGGACCGTATGAAATTGGATCTTCTGGAATCGCTGCCTTGCCCCGCGCTTTTTCGCGACGGCGGGATCAAAATGAATACGCCCATGCAAAAGCTGCTCGGCGCGGAGGAGGCCGCGCTTCTTCTGGATTCCGTGCCGGCCGGGGAGAAAAAGCCCCTGATGCTCGGCGGGAAGCCTTACCGGGCGCTCCTCTCCGACCGGGGGCTTCTGCTCCTCGTTCCCGGAGAGGAGGAAGAGAAAGAGGAGGAACCGTCGCTTTCCCTCCTTTCGGCCGGGCTGCGCGACGCGGTGTCCACGGCGCTGCTTGCGGCGTCGGGCCTGCGAAAGCAGAAGGATCCGGTCTCGCACCGGTATGCCGG
>CACYBP010000323.1 GCA_902772625.1 Oscillospiraceae bacterium | reverse complement strand
CCGCCGCCGATTCCAGTGTCCGGCAGGAGGTGGTGCCCACGGCGATGATCCGGCCGTCATGGGCATGCGTCGAATTGATGATCTCCGTGCTTTCGGGAGAGATCATATAGAATTCGCTGTGCATCACGTGATCGCGCACGTCTTCCGCCGAGACCGGACGGAAGGTTCCGAGTCCCACGTGAAGCGTGATCGGCGCGATCCGGACGCCCTTTTCCCGCAGAGCGTCCAGGATCTCCCGGGTAAAGTGAAGTCCCGCCGTCGGTGCGGCTGCAGAGCCGGGCGTCTTGGAATACACGGTCTGATACCGTTCTCCGTCGCCGGTGTACGCGGTGATATAGGGCGGAAGGGGGATCTTCCCGAGCTTATCCAGAAGCTCCGGGAAAATGCCGTCGTAATGAAACTTCACGAAGCGGTTACCGTCCTCCCCTTCTCTTTCGACCGTCGCTTGGAGAAGGCCTTCGCCGAAAGTAAGCTCCGTGCCGGGCTTCATGCGTCTTCCGGGCCTTGCCAGGCATTCCCAGAGGTCGGCCTCATCCTCGCTTTCCCGGAGCAGCAGCAGCTCGCAGGGATACTTTTCTCCGTTCGGAGACAGCCGTTCTCCGATCAGTCGGGCGGGGATCACGCGGGAATCGTTCAGAACCAAGGTATCGCCGGGATGCAGATAGTTCACGATATCGTAAAAATGGCGGTCCGCCGTCCTTCCCGTGAACCGGTCCAGAAGCATCATGCGGGAATGATCCCGCTTTTCAGCGGGACTCTGGGCGATGAGTTCTCTGGGAAGCTCGTAACGGAAATCGCTGGTTTTCATAAAGAGTCCTTTCCTGTCTCCTCCGAAGAATTGACAAGTGTACTTACTCCTGATATAATAACATCGTATACCGATTGGGAAGCGGGTTTCTCCCTGTCAAAAGACAACCAAAAGGTATTATACTGCAATGCGTGTGATTTTTCAACACCTTTGTTCACTTCTTCCGAGAAAGGATGCGATCCCCATGAAAAAGTACAAAGTAGCCGTGATCGGCGCCACCGGCATGGTCGGTCAGCGGTTCATTCTTCTGCTTGCCGATCACCCCTGGTTTGATCTCACCATTCTGGCGGCCAGCCAGAGATCCGCCGGCAGGACCTATGAAGAGGCATTGGCCGGCCGTTGGGCCATGACCGCCCCCGTGCCCGAAAAGGTGCGTGCCATGCGTGTTTACGACGCCGAGGCCGACAAGAAGTTCATCGCGGAAAACGTGGATTTCGCCTTCTGCGCCGTCAACATGAAAAAAGAGGACGCCCGCGCTCTGGAGGAAAGCTATGCCAGGCTGGAGTGCCCGATCATGTCCAACAACTCCGCCAACCGCGGGGTCGGCGACGTGCCGATGATCATCCCCGAAATCAACCCGGAGCACGCCGAGATCATCCCCTTCCAGCGCAAGAGGCTCGGCACCCGGAAGGGCTTCATCGCGGCGAAATCCAACTGCTCGATCCAGAGCTACGTCCCGGCGCTTCATCCGCTGCGCGCCTTCGGCATCGACAAGGTCTGCGCCACCACCTACCAGGCGATCTCCGGCGCCGGTAAAACCTTTGACCGCATGCCCGAAATCATCGATAACGTTATCCCCTTCATCGGCGGCGAGGAAGAAAAATCCGAAAAGGAGCCTTTGAAGATCTGGGGTAAGATCGAAAACGGCGTGATCGTTCCCGCCTCCTCCCCCAACATCACCACGCAGTGCGTCCGCGTTCCGGTCTCCGACGGGCATCTGGCGGCGGTGTTCGCCTCGTTTGAGAAAAAGCCCCCTTTGGACGAGATTCTCGGCCTCTGGAAAGAATACAAGGCTCTTCCGCAGGAGCTCATGCTTCCCAGCGCGCCGAAGCAGTTCCTTCACTATTTTGAAGAGGACAACCGTCCCCAGACCAAGCTCGACCGCAATCTGGAAAACGGCATGGCCGTATCGGTCGGCCGTCTGCGCGAGGATACGCAATTCGATATCAAGTTCGTCTCCCTTTCCCATAACACTCTCAGAGGCGCGGCCGGCGGCGGCGTCCTGATGGCGGAGCTTCTCACCAAACTCGGTTATATGGATTGAGGTGCATGATGAAAAAGCCTTTGTTTCGCGGCGCCAACACGGCGATGATCACCCCCTTTACCTGGGACAACAAGATCAATTTCCCGCTTTTCGGGGAATTGATCGAAAGACAGATCGCGGGCGGAGTCAGCGCTCTGACCATCTGCGGAACCACGGGCGAAAAATCCACCCTTGACGACAAGGAACACAAGGACTGTCTGCTTTACGCCATCGACAAGGCGGCGGGACGGGTTCCCATCCTGGCCGGGACCGGGAGCAACGACACCCGGTACTGCCTTCAGATGTCCAGATTCGCCGCTTCCGCCGGGGCCGACGGTCTGCTTCTTGTCACGCCTTATTACAACAAAACCACGCAATCAGGTCTGATCCGGCATTTCCTGACCGTCGCCGACGCGGTGGACAAGCCCATCGTGCTCTACAGCGTCCCCTCCCGCACCGGAATGGGGATCACGGCGGAGACCTACCGGGTCCTTTCCGAACATCCCAACATCAACGGCACAAAAGAAGCCAGCGGCGATCTGGAATTGATCACCGAGATCAGAAGACTCTGCGGCGACGAGCTCAACGTATGGAGCGGCGAAGATTCTCTGATCGTTCCCACGCTTTCCCTCGGCGGGCTGGGCGTGGTTTCGGTGCTCTCGAACGTCATGCCGGAAACGGTCAGCAGGATCTGCTCGCTCTGGTTCGAGGGAAAGACCGGCGAAAGCGCGTCTCTCGCCATAAAGACCTTCGATCTTGCCAAGGCGCTCTTCCTGGAGACCAGCCCCATCCCGGTCAAGGCCGCCCTCACCATGATGGGCTTTGACGTGGGTGAAGCGCGGATGCCCCTGACGGCCATGACCGAGGGCAATCTCCAAAAGCTTCAGGCCGTGATGCGCGCGCATCATCTGATCCCGTGAGAAACGCGGCTCTGCATCCCGCAGAGCCGGTTTTCTTCTTTCCAAAGCCGCATTCTCTTTATTTGCATCAAGAAAGGATATTATTATGAACATCGTCATCACCGGCGCCGGCGGCAGAATGGGCCGCGAAGTCGCCCGCCGCGCATCGGAAGCCGGGATCCCGGTCGCCGCGGGGATCGATATAAAACCCTTCGACGCGCCTTTCCCGGTCTACGGACACGTTGCCGAGCTTCCGGAAAAGCCGGATCTGATCGTCGACTTTTCCCACCCCTCCGCTCTCAAAGAGCTCTCACAATACGCGCTTCTTCATAACGTACCCTTGATCCTCTGCACCACCGGTTACAGTGCGGAACAGATCGATTCGGTCAAAGAACTCTCCAAATCGATCCCGGTGTTCCGGTCGGGCAATATGTCGCTTGGGATCAACGTTCTTTCGGCTCTGGTCAAAAAGGCCGCCGCGGCGCTTTCCGGATACGACGTGGAGATCCTTGAGATGCATCACAACAAAAAGCTGGACGCCCCCAGCGGAACGGCCAACATGCTTCTGGAGGCGGTGCAGAGCGCCGATCCGGAAAAGGAACCGGTCTACGACCGCCACGCCGTGAGAAAAGAGAGAGAGCCGAAGGAAGTGGGTATGCACTCGCTTCGCGGCGGCACGGTGGTTGGCGAGCACAGCGTGATCTTTGCCGGGCCGAACGAGGTCCTCACCCTCTCCCATTCCGCGGAAAGCCGCGACGTTTTCGCCGCAGGCGCGATCCGCGCGTGCCTATTTATGCAGAACGTCTCCCGCCCCGGCCTTTACGACATGAACGACGTGATCGGAACGATCCTCTGAATCCCTGCAAGCGGTCAATCCCCTGCTTTGACGCAAAAAAGATCCCGGCGATTCTCCGCCGGGATCTTTTTTGGCGCTCGTCCGGTTTATTTACGGCAGCCTGAGATCAAAAGCTTTCTTGGTTTCTCCGCTGAAGCCTTTGCTCTCGTAAAGGCAATGCGCCGCTTTCCGCATCTTTCCGCTTTGCAGGATCACTTTATAGCAATGGTGATCCTTCGCAAAAGCAATCGCCATATCCAGGACACGCGAAGCCAGGCCTTGTCTTCTGTATTTCTCATCCGTGACGACGTTTTCTATAAAGCAGATCCCCCGGCTGCCTCGCGTGAGATTCGGTACAAAGACGGCATAGCAGGTCGATACGACTTTTCCGTTTTCTACCGCGCCGAAATACCTGATATCCTCATTCATCTCGATTTCTTTCCAGACCTTTTCACTCTCCTCCGCAGAGCATAAAACGTCCTCTTCGTCAAGCTGCTTATACAGTATAAGCAGGGATTCCAAATCCGACGCCGTCAACCGTCTGAATTCCATTTCCTCTTCTCTCCTTTTCATCATGGGCCCGACAGAGCAAACGTTATGCAAAAAGCGCCTTTTGTCAACGGACAAAAGACGCTTCTTTGGTGGACGCGAACGGGCTCGAACCGTTGACCTCCTGCGTGTGAAGCAGGCGCTCTGACCAGCTGAGCTACGCCTCCGAACAATATATAGTATACCACAGGAATTGAGAAATTGCAAGTGCAAATTCTCAATTCCCGTGATTTTTCCGAAACCGGCGGATGCGTTCGCTTTTCCGCCGGTTTCGGAGCGATTAT
>CACYBP010000322.1 GCA_902772625.1 Oscillospiraceae bacterium | reverse complement strand
TTCAAAGGATCTCCTTCTGCCACTTCCCGCACGCGTCAACAACGTACCGGAATTCGCTTTTTCCGGGATCCTCCATCATCTCGATCAGCTCCGGAAGGTCTTTTACCGCGGCCAGAGAGGAAAGCTCTTTCCTTTCGATCCACCGCATCTCCCCTTCCGGGGAGGAGCGGAGCGTCCCCTCGAACCGGTCGGCAACGAAGAGGAACACCAGATACCGGCTCCCGTCCCCGCCGGGGAACTGCTTGACCCCCGCAAGGCGCGGATCGAGCACCCGAAGGCCGGTCTCCTCCTCCATTTCCCGCACGCAGGAATCCACCACGGCTTCTCCGGGTTCCACGTGTCCTCCCGGCAGCGCCCAGCCGCGCCAGTCCCGGGCGGTCCGATTCTGCAGAAGGATCCTCGTCCCGTCCCGGAGCAGGCAGAGATTGGTCAATTCGCAAGGCTCGGTCTTCATGCTACCGTCCTCTCATTCGAACTGGGAGGCGTAGAGCTTGGCGTAGTAGCCGCCCTTGGCGAGAAGCTCCCGGTGGGTGCCCTGCTCCACGATATCGCCCGCGTCCACCACCAGGATGTGATCGGCGTTTTTGATGGTGGAAAGCCGGTGGGCGATGACGAAGCTGGTCTTGCCCTCCATCAGCTTATACATGGCGGCCTGGATCTTCATCTCGGTCTGGGTATCCACGTTGGAGGTGGCCTCGTCCAGGATCAGCATGTTGGCTCTGGCGAGCATCGCGCGCGCGATGGTCATCAGCTGCTTCTGTCCCTTGGAGATATTCAGGCCGTCCTCGTTGATCAGGGTGTCGTACCCGTCGGGCAGGCTCATGATGTAATCGTGGATCATGGCGGCCTTGGCGGCCTCCTCGATCTCCTCCCGGGTGGCGTCGGCGCGGGAATAGGCGATATTCTCGGCGATGGTGCCGCTGAAAAGCCAGGTCTCCTGCAAGACCATGGTGTAGGCCAGACGCAGGGATTTCCGGGTCAGGTGCTCGATGTTCTTTCCGTCCACCCGGATCTCGCCCGACTGCGGATCGTAAAAGCGCATCAGGAGGTTGATCAGGGTCGTCTTCCCGGCCCCGGTGTGGCCCACGATGGCGATCAGCTTTCCCTTTTCGGCCTTGAAGGAGAGGTCGTGGATGATGGTCTTTTCGGGCAGATATCCGAAGTGGATATGCTCCATTTCCACCTCGCCCTCGGGCTCGGTGAGCACCTCGGCGTCGGGAAGGTCGGCGACCTCGGTGGGCTCGTCGATCAGACGGAACACGCGCTCAGCCGCCGAGAAGGCCGACTGCAATTCGTTCATGATGTTCGCGAACTCGTTGATCGGGCCGGAGAACTTCTTCGAATAGACCACGAAGGAGGAAATATTGCCCACGCTGATCATGCCGAAGAGGTAAAGCATCGCGCCGAACACGCTGATGAAGGCGAGGTTCAGATTGTTGATGAAGTTCACCGACGGTCCGATCAGAGAGCCGTAGTAATCGGCCTGATAATAGGCCTCGGCGGTCTCCTCGTTGCGGGTCTTGAAGCGGGCGGTCATGACCTCCTCGCGGTTATAGGCCTTGACGGTCTTCTGCCCCGACAGGATCTCCTCGGCGTAGCCGTTCAATTCGCCCAGCTTGGCAGAGCGCTTCCGGAACAGCGGCCGGACCTTCCTGGTCTTGTAGCGGGTGAAGATCACGGTGGCCGGGATGGTGACCGCGAAGGGGAGCAGCATCCACCGGGAAATGGAGAACATCATGATAAGCGAGAAGATCACCGTCACCGAGCTGGTGACGATCTGGCGAAGGTCGTTGGCCAGGGAGGCGTTCACCGTGTTGATGTCGTACTGCATCCGGCTCAGGATATCGCCGGTCTGGTGGTTGTCGAAGAAGGAGACCGGGAGCTCCGAAAGCCGGTCGAAGACGTCCTTGCGCAGCTGGTAGACCGTCTTCTGGCTCAGGTGCAGCATGGTCAGGGAGAGCAGATAGGAAAGCACCCCCGACACCACGTAGAAGATCAGCATCAGAATGCAGTAGTGGAACACGCCCTTTTCCCCGTAGAAATCCACCCCGCCCGGCGCGAGGATCGCGTCGATGGCGTTGCCCGAGAAGCGCGGGCAGAACAGGGTCAGAAGGGTGCTCGTCAGGGCCAGTCCCAGTGACAGGAACAGAAGCCCGCGGTATTTGAACAAATAGCTCCACATCCGGAGCAGGAGATACTTTTTGCTTGCGCGGGAGCGCTTGGGCTCCTCGCGTCCGGCGTTCGGGCCTCCGCCCGGACCGCCGCGTCCCATATCACGCACTGACCTCATCTCCCATCTGCATCATCGCGATTTCGCGGTAGCTTTCGCAGGTCTCCATCAGATCGTCGTGCTTTCCGGCGCCGATGACCTTGCCGTTGTCCATCACCAGGATCAGATCGGCGTTTTTGATGGAGGAAACTCTCTGGGCGATCACCACCGAGGTGACGTCGCTGTAATCGCTTTCCACGGCGTGGCGAAGCTTCGCGTCGGTCTTGTAATCCAGAGCTGAGGACGAGTCGTCCAGAATCAGGATCTTCGGGTGTCCCGAAAGCGCCCGGGCGATCAGGACGCGCTGGCGCTGGCCGCCCGAAAGGTTCATGCCGCGGATGGCGAGCTTGTAGCCGGTCCCCTCCTCCAGGCCCTCGATGAATTCCTTCGCCTGGGCGCATTCCGCGCCGTGGGCGATCTCTTCGTCCGAGAGGCCGCGGCCGAGATCGATGTTCTCCCGCAGGGTGTCGGCGAAGAGGGCGTCGTTCTGGAACACCACGCCGAACATCTGATGAAGCTCCTCAAAGGGGATCGAGCGTACGTCGCGCCCGTCGATGTAGATATGGCCCTCGTCCACGTCGTAAAAGCGCATCAAAAGCTGGATCAGTGTGCTCTTGCCCGAGCCGGTGGGGCCGATGATCCCCAGCATCTGGCCCTTTTTCAGGGCGAAATCCACGTTTTCCACGTTGTTGCGGATCTTGTTATAGGAGAAGCTGACGTGATCGAACACCACGTGGGCGTCGGTATCGATCCCCGGCCGGTCGCTCACCAGAAGATCGTCTTCGGTGGTCAGGACCTCGGCGATGCGGTCGCCCGAGGCACCGGCGCGGGTGTACATGGTGAAGATGCGCGACACCGACATCATGGCGTTGAGGATGGTGGTGAGATAGGAGAAGAAGGCGGTGATCACGCCCACCTGGGTCGCGCCGGAGGACACCCGGTAGGCGCCCACGATGATGATGAAGATCAGGCCGATGTTCATGAAGAAATCCAGAAGCGGTCCGGTGAGCATCATCACCACGTTGGCCTTCAGTTCGGCCTGCACGACGTTTTTGTTGACCTCGTCGAAGCGCTCGCGCTCGACCTCGTTTTTGGAAAGGGCCTTGATCACCCGCACGCCGGTGATGTTTTCCCGGACCTTGCGGACCATGCCGTCCTGGGCCTCCTGCAGCTTGCGGAAGAGGGGGAAGCCCTTCTTCACCCGGAGGTAGACCACGATGGAAAGAAGCGGCATCATCGCCACCAGCACCAGGGTCAGGACCGGATCCAGAGTCAGGGTCATCACGAGACCGCCGATCATCAGGATCGGCGCCCGGACGCCCATGCGCTGGATCATGCCCACAAACTGCTGCACGTTATACGTATCCGAGCTCAGGCGGGACACCAGAGACGGAATGGTGAATTCGTCGGTCTTCCTGCTGGAGAGATAAGATATCTTCCGGAATAGATCCTGACGGATGTTCCGGGCCACCCAGCTGGAGATCCGGGCCGCCATCCGGTTGGCGCAGACGTTGCCGAGCCAGGCCAGGACCGCGCAGATCACCATCACCCCTCCCCAGACGAAGGTCATGGGGACGTTCTTCGAGGGGGCCACCTCGTCGATCAGGTGCGCCAGGATCGCCGGCAGCACCAGCTCGATCATCGATCCGCCCATCTTGACCGTCAGTTCCCAGGCGATCCGAAGCCAGTAGGGCTTCATATAGGCCAATACGTGTCGCATAAGGCTCTGTTCATCTTCCTTTCATGGGAATCTTTGTTTACCTGTTTTCCCCGTCGGCCCAGGCCATGGCGTTTTCCATCACCCGGATCATAAGCGCCTCCAGGGTCTCCTTTTCCTCCTCGGAAAAGCCCCTGGTGATCAGCTCGTTCCAGTCGGCGAGGGACACGCCGATGGCGGGCTGAAGCCTGATGGCCTTTTCGGTGGGATAGACGCGTAACACCCGCTTGTCGTCAGGATCGCTTTCGCGGCGGACGTAGCCGTTCTTTTCGAGATTCGCGAGCTTCCGGGCCACGACGCTCTTGTCGATGTAGATCTCCCGGGAAAGCTGATCCTGCGAAATGCCCGGCTCCCGGCAGAGCGCGAGCAGGAAGGGCTGATCGCTTCCCTCCAGACCGATCTCTGAGAGTCTTGCGTTCCGGTAGAGCTTTCCCACCCGGAAGGTGCGGTTGATATAACGCATGATGCGATGGGTCGGCACCTGGGTCTCCCCCTTTCTTCGGACGCGGCCTTCGCCGTCTCCGTTCGTTGCAGACGCAATTTTTGCATTTGCAACAGTTGCATTTGCAACCGATTAGCAGTATAGCACGCTTCCCTCACCGTGTCAAGCAGGGGAGGGAGTTTTTTCTCTCTTTTTCTTTCTTTTTCTCCGGCCGGGGATTTGCATTCCTGACCCGAACGCGGTATAATACTCTTTGCTTGCGTTCTGAATCATCTGCGGAAAGAGGGTTTTTCTGTGCCGAACCTGAAAAAGAGTCTTGAAAGCTTTCTCGCTTTGTTGAAATGGACCTTTTTCGCGCTTTTCACCGGTCTTCTCGGCGGAGGGATCGGCGCGCTTTTTCTCTGGCTTTTCACGCTGGTCACGGGGTTTTACCAGCGCACGCCCTATCTCTTCCTGATCCTTCCCCTTTCGGGGCTTCTGATCGTGGGAAGCTATCAGCTTTTCCGCCGGAAGGACGACCGCGGCACCAACGAGATCATCGCCTCGGTGCAGTCGGGCGCGCCGGTCTCCCCCCTGATGATGCCCCTGATCATGCTCGGGACCCTTCTCACCCAGCTCGGCGGCGGCTCGGCCGGCAAAGAGGGCGCGGCGCTGCAGATCGGCGGTTCCCTCGGTTCGACCCTCGCGCGGCTCTTCCGGCTTCCCGGGGAGGGACGGACCCTGCTTTCGCTCTGCGGCATGTCGGCGGTCTTTTCCTCGGTCTTCGGCACGCCCATCGCGGCGTCGCTTTTCGTCCTGGAATTCACCTCGGTCGGGGTGATCCACACCTCGGCCTTCCCCGCCTGTCTTCTTTCGGCGGTCACGGCTCTTCTCACCGCGCGTTTTCTCGGCGCCGCGGAGGAGCCTTTCCCGGTCCCGGATTCGCCCGCTCTTTCGCTTTCCTCCCTCGGAGGGGTCCTGGCCCTGGCTCTCGCGGCGGGGGTCGTTTCGATCCTCTTCTGCCTCCTTCTTCACGGAGCGGAGCATCTTTGCGGGAAGCTCTTTCCCAACCGCTATCTCCGCATCGCCCTGGGAGGCCTCACAGTGGCGGTCCTTTCGCTTTTCCTCGGGAAATACGGTCTGAACGGCTCGGGCGCGGGGATGATCACGTCGCTTCTTTCGGGGGCGAAGGTCTTTCCCCTCTTCTTTCTTCTGAAAATGCTCTTCACGGCTCTGACCGTCGGCTCGGGATACAAGGGCGGGGAGATCGTGCCCACCCTGGCCGTCGGGGCCGGGCTCGGCGCCCTGATCGCGCCGCTTTTCTCGCTGGATCCCGCCTTCGGCGCGGCGGTGGGCATGGTGGCGCTCTTCGCCGGGGTCACCAACTCCGCCGTCTCCTCGATCGTGCTCGGCGCGGAGCTTTTCGGATTCGGAGGCATCCTGTATTTCGCCCTGGCCGCCGCGGTGAGCTACGCGGTGTCGGGCAATTACAGCCTTTATAAGACCCAGCGGATCTTTTTCCCCAAGGCCTCCGGCAGAATCACCGACTGACCTCTTCCCGCCGCCCGGCTTCGCCCGGTCGGCCGCACAGAAACAAAAGCAGACCGGAAGCGGTTCCGGTCTGCTTCTTTTTTCCGTTTACTCTCTCAAAGCCCGCCGCAGGACGCTTCCCGGGCGGCTCCGGGATCATTTCCCCCTCCGGAGATCCGCAAGCGCCCCGGCCGCGCGGCACAGAAGCGGATAGAGGAGAAACCCCGCCGCCGCGATCCCCGCGGGCAGAAGCCATAAAAGTCCTGAAAGCCTTTCCATCAGGAAGAAACCCGGGAAGAGGAGCGCCGCGGCCAGAAAGAGAGCCAGAAGGCCTCCCACCAGAAGCCCGTGGCGGAGATCCGCCGGCCGCTTCAGCCGGGCGACCACGACAAGGCCCGCGCTTACCGCGGCATAGACCGCAAGGGTCGACGCCGTCTGTTCAGAAAGGGAAAACGCCCGGCCTCCGAAAAACGCCGCGGCCAGTGAAAGCACCGTGAGCAGGGCTGCGGGGATCGCGCTTTTCAGCACGTTTCCGAGGAATTTCCCGCGCACCGGCCCCTCGTTTTTTTCAAGTCCCACGATCACCGAGGGGATCCCGATGGTGATCGCCCCGATCAGGGTCATATGGATCGGCTGGAAGGGATACGTATCGCTGAAAAGCAGCATCAGAAGAGTCAGGAAAAACGTATACCCGGTCTTGGAAAGATACAGGGTGGAGGTTCGCTCGATGCTCCGGATGGCGCGTCTCCCCTCCTCCACCGCCGAAAGCAGCGCCTTGGGGTCCGAATCGAGGAGCACCAGCTCGGCCTTGTTGCGCGCGGCCTCGCTGCCCGCCGCCATGGCCGCACCGACGTCGGCCTCGTGCAGGGCGAGCACGTCGTTGACTCCGTCGCCCACCATGGCCACCACGTGTTTTTTCCGCAGTTTTTTCAGGATCTCGCATTTCTTTTCGGGGGTGACCCGGCCGAAGACCGTGTTGTCCTCCGCCGTCTTCTCTGAGATCTCCCCCGCAAGGGTCATATCGGCCGCGCCTTTCACCGGGATCCCGGCCTTTTTCGCCACGGCCTCCACGGTAGCGGGGTCGTCGCCCGAGATCAGCTTGATCTCCACGCCGGCGTCCCGGAAGGCGCGGAAGGTCTCCTCCGCCGTTTTTCTCACCGGATCCTCCAGCGCGATCAGGGCCGCGGGTTCAAGCTCTCCGGGGATCGCTTCCGGTCCCGGCTCGGCTTTTCCCAGGGCAAGCGCCACCACGCGCATCCCCTCCCCGCGCCGCGCGGCGAGGATCCCGGCAAATTCCCCGGCTTTTTCCCCCAGCACCGTCTCGGGGGAGCCGAGGAAGATCGCCTCTTTCCCGTCCCACACCGCGCTGAACCGCGCGCGGGAGGAAAAGGGGATCGCGCGCCTCGCCGTCTCCTCTTTCCCCGGGAAGGCGGCACGAAGCGCCTCGGCCGTGCCGTTGCGGTCGGGTGTCAGGGCCGCAAAGCGACCCGCGAGCCTTTCGGCCTCCTCCCGGCTCCTCCCGATGGGCAGGAGCGACGCGAGGCGCATCCTGCCTTCGGTGACGGTGCCGGTCTTGTCCAGGCATAAAACGTCCACCCGCGCCAGGGTCTCGATGGCGTTGTGTTCACTGACCGTCACGCCCTTCCGGGAAAGCCTGGTCACCCCCGCGGCGTAGACCACGGTGGAAAGCAGCACCAGCCCCGACGGGATCATGCCCAGCATGGCGGCCACGGTCCCCACCGCCGCCTCCGGCGCGGCGGTCCCCGAAAGGATCTGTTTGAGAAAAAGCCCGCCCCCGAGGACCGGGATCACGATCATCCCGACCTTCAGGATCAGGTTCAGGGCGCGCCGGATCTCAGAGACCGGACGCTTGATCTTCTTTGCCCGGTCGGTGATGCGGGCGGCGTAGGCGTCGGCGTTCACGGCGGTGACCTCCGCGGCGCACCGTCCGGCGGTCAGAAAGCTTCCGGAGAGCAAGGCGTCCCCCTCCTCCTTTTCCACCGGCTCGGATTCGCCGGTCAGAAAGGACTCGTTGACCTCGACCCGGCCGCGCGCGACCCGGGCGTCCACCGGGATCTGATCGCCCGCCGAAAGAAGCAGGATATCCCCCAGGACGATCTCCTCCCGCCCGATCCCCCGCGCCTCCCCATCCCGGAGGACCGTCGCGCGCTTTTCATGAAGCAGGTTCAGCCGGTCGGTGGCGCGCTTGGCGCGCAGCTCCTGAAAGATGCCGATGGCGGCGTTGGACACGATCACCCCGAGGAACAGGGCGTTCTTCGGGCTTCCCGCCAGGAATACGATCACCGCGAGGACCGCGATCAAAAAATGGAACAGGCTGAAAAGGTTCCGCGCGACGATCTTTCCCACGCCCGGCGTCTCCACCCCCCGGTAGCGGTTGTTCTGTCCCGCGGCGGCGCGCGCCGCCGCCTCTCCGGCCGAAAGGCCCGGGAGGTCCGAAAAGGCCTGCCAATCGTGATTCTTCATATTTCGTCTTTTCAGAGCATAGAGTGATATCCCATTATCTTATGGGGAGGGATCTATGCTTTCCTTTCTTCAAGAAGCCGCCGCGGTCCTCTACGGGGCCGGCGCGCCTCTGATCTTTCTTGCTTCCGGGGTCTGGATCTCCTTCGCCACGGGATTTGTGCAGCTCCGCCGTTTTTTCCCCGCCCTCCGCACCGCGCTTTTCGCGAAGGGCGGCCGGGGGACTCTCTCGCCGCGGCGGGCGCTCTTGCTCT
>CACYBP010000321.1 GCA_902772625.1 Oscillospiraceae bacterium | reverse complement strand
TTTCGACGAGAGCCGGTACCGGAAGCGGATAAAGGGCGTTTCCCGGGAGACCCTGAGGGTGAGGGCGAGAACCGGCCCTTCCGCGGTCTTTCCCGCAAGGACGATCTCCTCGACGTCTTCGTTCAGAAAACGGCGGTTTTCAAGCGCCAGCTCCGAAGGCGCGGCGGAGAACCCGGTCCCGTCTGCCTCAAAGCGCGGCCAGGCCACCGGGATCGCCTTTTCCGATCCCCTGGGGCGGAAGGTCAGGGCGTGATCGCCCCCCACCGTCAGGGTATAGTAAGGGGATTCATATAAAAACGTCTTCATGCTTCATTCCCTCCGTTTTCCCGTTTTTCAGTTCCTTCCGGACCGTCCTCCAGAAGGCGCCAGACCTCGCCTCCCGGCATCCGCATCACGTCTCCCCGGAATCTTTCCAGAAGCCTTCCCCGGACGTCCCGAACCACGGTCTCCTCCCGGTAATCGGGATCCTCGAACCACTCCGAGAAGTAAAAGCGCTCCCCTTCACGGAAGGCGTAGGATTCCCTGTCCCCCACCGGGAAGGAGGCCTTTTCCGGCCAGAGGATCCGGAAATCGCCCCGGGCGGGCGCCTGCGTCAGGGTCAGAGGGGACGGGCGGAGAAAGAGATTGTAATAATCCCCCGCGTCGGAGGCCGGAAGGACGGCCGCCTTTAGGGTCCCGCCGTTTTCCGGGTCGAAAAGCCACACCGTGATCTCCCCTTTCCCGTGATCCAGGGCGGGGATGCCGATCCTTCCTTCGGAAAAGGCCGGAGCCCCGAGCGTGACGTTCTCCTTTGCCGGAAGCGGGAAAAAGCGTTCTCCGTCCGGATAGCGCACCAGGACCAGCTTCGTCCCGTCGAGCCTTCCCCGTTCGCGGAAGACCTCCTCCGCCTCGTAGAATTCCTCCAGCCCGCGAAGGCCGTAGTACCAGACGCCGCTTCCCGCCACCGGCGCGAGATAAGCGGAGGCGCCCTCCATCCGGATCTCCTTCACCGCGCGCGTCCTCCTTTCCGGTCTTTTTTTCTTATTATAACGGCTTCCGGCGCGCATTGCAAGCCCGCGCCTTGCCAAACCGGCTTCCGGTATGGTAGAATACTCCCGTAAGCTCTCCCGGCGAAGAGCCGGGAAGAAAGAAGGCTTTCTATGGCCAAAAAACTCGTCCCCAATCTGCTTTCAGGGCTTCTGATCCTTCTGATGCTGGTCTCGTGGTTCCTGAATTTCGGCATTCTCCGGTGGGTGCTCACCTTTCTTCTTTTTCCCCTCATCTCCTCCGCGCTCTTTTTCACCGGGAATTTTCTCACCACCCGCCTCCGGAAGCTTCCGCGGTACGCGCTCCTTCTCCATATCCTTTCCTACCCGGTGTTTCTTCTGCCGCACCTGCTCCTCCCCGACGGGGACGACGCGGGGAATATCTACGCCTTCTTCGGCCTTATCCGCGGCGTGGAGGAATCCGCGGTCTTGAACGGCCTCTCTTTTGCTCTTTTCGTTCTTTCGGGGCTGATCGGGGTGGGGCAGATCGTCCTGTTTTTCCTCCTCCGCAAAAAATAACAGGCCGTAAGCCGCCTTCGCAACCGCCGGTTGCGGAATTGCAAGCCCGGGGTGGTGGCCGTTTTTCGCCGTACGTGATAGAATCCGGGCAAGGAAGGAGAACAAACGATGCTATCCGAAAAGCTTTACGCGCTTCGCAGACAGAAGGGACTTTCCCAGGAGGAGCTGGCCGAAAGGCTCGGCGTGTCCCGTCAGGCGGTCTCCAAGTGGGAATCGGGCGGCGCGACGCCCGACGTGGATCGCCTTCTGGCCCTCAGCAAATTCTACGGGGTGACGATGGACGATCTTTTCAAGGATGACTCCTCCGCCCCCGGCGGAGAGGGGCCGTCTTCCCCTTCCGGCGGCGCGCCGGAGGGCGGAAAGCCCGCGCTGTCCGGAAAGCGGCTGGGCCTGATCCCCGGGGCGATCCTTGCCCTGATCGGCGCTGGGCTCCTGCTTATGCGGGGGATCACGGCGCTTTTCGGCCCCAAGGCGGCGGAGGAGCTTGCGGAAAGCAGCGTCGTGACCCTGGACGGCGGGGGGATCCTGACGGTCCTCGGTCTTTTCTCGCTTTTCGCGGGCGCCGTCTTTTTCATCCTTCCGAAAAAGAAATGAAAGGATGCGTTTTTCATGAAAACACTCGCCTGGGTTTTCGCCCTTCTCGCCGTGCTGCTTTCGGATCTTGCGTGCGCGGTGACGGCCTACAACTGGTGCGATCTTAGCTGGGGTGCAAAGTACCTCGGATACAGCGCGCCGCCCTCCGTGGCTCTTCTTCTGGGGCTTCCTTACCTTCTGGGGGCGATCCTTATGGCGCTTCTCGCTTTTCTCTTTTACCGCAAGGCGCGGAAGTGATCTTCTTTCAGGGAAAACGCCCGCTTCCGGAATCTTTCCGGCAGCGGGCGCCTTTTTTCTTTCAGAGGGGGCACGGCTTTCCGCATGCCGCGCGGAAGTTCCTGTCTTGCGCTTCCTGCGCCGG
>CACYBP010000320.1 GCA_902772625.1 Oscillospiraceae bacterium | reverse complement strand
CAATCGAAAGGAGAGGAACGACATGACGATCTACGATCTGAAAGTCAAAAACACCGACGGAAGCGAGACCGCTCTCGCCGATTACCGGGGCAAGGTGCTTCTCGTGGTGAACACCGCCACCGGCTGCGGCTTCACGCCCCAGTACGAGGAGCTTCAGGAGCTTTATGAGGCCGATCACGAAAAGGGCCTGGAGATCCTGGATTTCCCCTGCAACCAGTTCATGAACCAGGCTCCCGGCACCGACGAGGAGATCCACGATTTCTGCACCGGCCGGTTCGGCATCACCTTCCCGCAGTTCAAAAAGCTGGAGGTCCTGGGCGAAAACGCCGATCCGCTCTTCAGGTATCTCGCGGAAAACACGCGCTTTGAAGGCTTCGGCGAAGGCCCCATGGCGGAGATCCTCAAAAAAGTCGTCTCCCAGATGGACCCCGATTACGAATCCAACGGCAATATCAAATGGAACTTCACGAAATTCCTCTTCGACCGCGAGGGCAATCTCGTCAGAAGATTCGAGCCCACCTGCCCGGTCGCGGAGGTCAGAAAAGAAAGCGAGGCGCTCTTATGATCCATCACGATTGTCCCACTGAAATGGTCTGCTCCCAGCTCATCAGCTTCGATCTGGAGGGCAACGTCGTCAAAAACATCAGCTTCATGGGCGGCTGCAACGGCAACCTGAAGGCGATCTCCAAGCTGGTGGACGGCTGGACGGTGGAAAAGATCGAGGAATATCTCCTCGGCAACACCTGCGGCAGACGGCCCACCTCCTGCGCCGACCAGCTGGCCAAGGCGGTCCGCAAGGCCTACGAAGAGGATCGTCTCTCCTGATCCGCCGGAGGAAAAACGATGATCGCAGTGCGTTATTTCACCCGGTCGGGCAACACGAAAAAGCTTGCCGAGGCGGTGGCGCGGGCGGTCAAGGCGGGGGAAAAGCCGGTATCGGCCGACCTTCCCGCAAAGACCGATCTGCTTTTCCTCGGGAGCTCGGTTTACGCCGGCCGGTTCGATCCGGCCGTGGGCGAATTTCTGGTGCGGAACGTCGACAAGATCGGAAAGATCTGTGTGTTCGGAAGCTCGGCCTCGGGAAAGACCGTGCGAAGAAAGCTCGAAAAGCTTCTGGAGACCACCGGCGTCACCGTGCTGAAGGAGGAATTTTCCTGCCCGGGGCATTTCCTGTTCATGCATAAGGAACGGCCGAACCGCGACGATCTGAAAAGAGCCGCCGCGTTTGCCCTGGAAATCAAGGGAAAATACGCGAAATGACCGACAGAGAAAAAAAGATCGTCCGGACGAGCTTCCTCGGGATCGGGGTCAACCTGGTCCTGGTGGCCTTCAAGGCCGCGGTGGGGTTCCTTTCCGGATCCATCGCCGTCGTTCTGGACGCGGTGAACAATTTAAGCGACGCGCTCTCCTCGGTGATCACCATCGTGGGGACCCGGATCGCCGGGCGCGCGCCGGATAAAAAGCACCCCTACGGCCACGGCCGGGTGGAATATCTCACCGGCGTCCTGGTGGCGGTGCTGGTGCTCTTCGCCGGGGCGGTATCCCTGAAGGAATCGGCCGAAAAGATCTTCTTCCCGGTGGAGACCGATTACACCCCCTGGTCCTTCCTGATCCTGGGGACGGCGGTGCTGGTGAAGTTCTTCCTGGGCCGGTACGTCAAAAAGACCGGACAGAAGCTCCAGTCCCAGGCTCTGACCGCGTCGGGCGCGGACGCCTTCTTCGACGCGATCCTGTCGCTCGGCACGCTGGCGGCGGCGGTGATCAGCGTGCTCTTTCCCATCGCGCCGGAGGGCTATTTCGGCCTGGTGATCTCCTTCTTCATCCTGAAGTCGGGCTTCTCCATGCTGTCCGAGGCACTGGTCAGCGTCATCGGCGAACGCGCCGACGCCGATCTGACCCGCGCCATCAAGGAAAAGGTCGCCTCTTACCCCGAGGTGATGGGCGTTTACGACCTGACCCTTCACAATTACGGTCCCACCCGGATCATCGGCTCGGTGCATATCGAGCTTCAGGACGACACCACCGCCAAGGAGATCCACGCCCTGACCCGGCGCATCTCGGCGGAGATCTACCAGACCTTCGGCATCGTGCTGACGGTGGGGATCTACGCCTCCAACCGCTCGCTTCCCGAGTCGGAGGAGCTCCGGGAGGAGGTCGAGGCTCTGGCCATGGAACGGGAGGAGATCCTGGAGATCCACGGCTTCTATTTCGAGCCCGAAAGCAAAAACGTCACCTTTGACCTGGTGGTGAATTTCAAGGCCGACGCCGAGGCCGTGCGGGACGAGCTTCTTCAGAAGCTTCGGGAGAAGCACCCCGATCTGCACTTCTACACGGTATTGGACTCGGATTACAGCGACTGAAAGCGAAAAAGAAAAGAAGCGCCCGGAGGGAGAAAATCCGTTCCGGGCGCTTTTTCCCGCTTTCCGGGGAGCTTACGCGTTGAAAATGACCTTTTTCTCTTTGTAATCGTAGGAGAGGACCCGCTTTTCCCGCAGGGAGGAATCCACCTGGTCGCCGATGCGCACCAGCTTCAGCTGGGAGATATTGGTATCCACCGCCACCACGTTGAAGCAGTCGAAATTCCGCGTGCCGCGCACCCGCTCGCCTTCGCTCCAGCCCGCCCAATCGCTCGCGCAGGCAACCGCGACGTTCAGAATACCGCTTTTCGTGTATCCGAACCAGTCGCTGTGATAATGCCCGGCGAGGTTCGCGACGTGGATCCCGCCCGCCCGGATGAAATCCGCGATGGGGGAATCGAAGGGAGTGACCTCGGAATAATCGGCGATGGCGCGGAAATCGGTGACGTTCTGGAAGGTGACGGCCGGGGAATCGACGATCTCGGAAGTGGGCTGGTGCATGGCGGTGATCACGTGAACGCCCTCCTGCCGCGCCTTTTCCAGCTCCTCCCGGAGCCAGGCGGCCTCTGCCTCCTGATCGTAGTAGAGATCCAGGACGAAAAGCCGGAGATTTGATTCGGGAAAATCCTTCCGGTAGGCGGTGGGAAGCGCTCCGGGCATGAATTCCGCGCCCCAGTCCCCGGTGTGGGAAAAGATCTTTTCCCGGGTCAGCTTCTTTTCCACCCGGTCCCAGTTCCGGTCCACCGTGTCGTGATTGCCCACGCAGTTCAGGATCGGCCGGAGGGAGGGGATCCCCT
>CACYBP010000319.1 GCA_902772625.1 Oscillospiraceae bacterium | reverse complement strand
TATGTGGGTACGCAACCGCACCACAAAGACGAACGGCGTTTCTTATATCATTCAAAAGGGCGGCGCGGCCGTTTTCACGGAGGAAGGACAAAGACAGATCCGGGAAAACATCCGGATCTACAAGGACAACGCCCGCACCCTCATGCGCGCCCTCGACCAGCTTGGTATCTGGTACTGCGGCGGGAAAAACGCCCCGTATATCTGGATGAAATGCCCGAACGGCATGGGAAGCTGGGAGTTTTTCGATTATTTATTAAATGAGATCCAAGTCGTCGGCACGCCGGGAGAAGGCTTCGGCTCCTGCGGAGAAGGATATTTCAGGTTTTCGACTTTCGGAAGCAGAGAAGACACCGCCGAAGCGGCAAAGCGAATTCTCGCCCAGTTTCAATGATATGGTAGATTGGTTGGCAAAGAGACAGATGAGAACACTTCTGTGAGGACGGATGCAGTTGAAATATTAAATGAGAGAACAATGCTCTTCTTCCACATAAAGCAGAAACAACGACTCCATAGACCGTTTTGATCTATGGAGTCGCTGTTTTCCGTATCGGCTTGCCGACCTGTCACATAGTTGCTCTATGAGACGGCGCAGTAAGCGCTCCGCTTTTTCTTTATTTCCCGCAGGAAAGGGCGGGGTTGAAGGCGTAGATATTCCGCCGGTCGAGGGAATCGGTCACGATCCGGAGCGCCTCGCCGAAGCGCTGGTAATGCACAATCTCCCGCGCGCGCAGGAACTTGATGGGCTCCCGGACGTCGGGATCCGACACCAGGCGCAGGATGTTGTCGTAGGTGGTGCGCGCCTTCTGCTCGGCCGCCATATCCTCCGAAAGATCGGTGATCGGATCGCCCTTGGAGGCGATGGCGAAGGCGTTGAAGGGATCGCCCGCGGCGCTGGCCGGGTAGATTCCCGCCGTGTGGTCCACGAAATAGGCGTCGAGCCCCGCCGATTTGATCTGCTCCTCGGAGAGGCCCCGGGTGAGCTGGTGGACGATGGCGCCCACCATTTCCAGATGCGCCAGCTCTTCGGTGCCCACGTCGTTGAGGATGCCCACCGCCTCGGGCGTCGGCATGGCGAATCGCTGGGAAAGATAGCGGAGCGACGCCCCAAGCTCTCCGTCCGGGCCGCCGTACTGCGAAATAATGATCTTCGCCGCCCGGGCGTCGGGATTTTTGATCTTCACCGGGAATTCCAGCGCTTTCAGATAGGTCCACATGGTTTATGCCTCCCCCTGCCACGGCCAGGGCGCCGCGATCCAGTTGAATTTGCCGTCCCGGAAGCTCTCCCCTCCCGGGCAAAGCGGGCCGAAGCGCCTTTCATAGGCGTCCTTCGCCGCCTCGAATTCCCGGTCGGCGTCCCGGAAATACCGTCCCGCCTCCCGGTCCTCCGGATGGGTGTCCAGAAAGAGATTCGCCTCGGTGCGTTTGAAAAAAGCGATCCGGACGTCCCGGAGCAGTCTTTCCTTATCGTTCAAAGTCTCCGCCTCCCCGGTTCAGATTGCCCAGCGGGAAATACAGGGCCGAAAAGATCGTCCCCCGGCAGAATCCGGTCTCCCCGGTGTAGATCCCCTCCCACTCTTCCATCGGCACCGCGGCCAGGGCGAGCTGCCGTTTCTCTCTCAGAGGCTCCGGCTCCCCCTGCGCGACGCCGTTCCGGAAGAAATCGGCGGAGTAGCCTCTTCCGTAGGCCGGCATGAATTTTTCCATGCGCGTTCGTCTCCTTTCTCGGTTCAAAAAAGAGGGAACGGGTACGCCCCTTCCCCTCTTTACTATATGCTTTTTCAGAAAACGGGGTGCCCCGGGAAAGCCTTTCCGGGTTTTTTCGCTTATTCCTTCTTCTGTGATTGCATTCCCTCCTTCTTTCTGATACAATGGAGAAAATATGCCAAAGAAAGGATGATCTCCGTGCGCTTTATCGACGACAAGATCCGCGTCATCTGCGAGGAGCTTCAGAAGCAAATGCGCAAAAAGCTCTTCGACGCGGAAGGCATCACCTACGCGCCCACCGGATACAAGTCCGGAAACGATCTCCCCTCCGGTGAGGACTTTCTCCCCTTCGATCCCCATCTGACCGTGGGCGGCCGCGACGCCCATTACTGGTTCAAATTCCATATCGACACCCCCGCCCCCCGGGAGGGACACCGTATCTTCCTGAATCTGGTCACCGGCAAAGAGGGCGAATGGGACGCCACCAATCCCCAGGGGATCCTGTATCTCAACGGGGAAATGGCGCAGGGGCTGGACGTCAACCACACCGATTCTCCCCTGGAATACGGCAAAAGCTACGACGTGACCCTGTATTTTTACGTGGGCATGCACGAAGATCTGGTGGCCGTGCGCCCCTCGGTGGTGGAGGTGGACGTCGAGGCCGAGGCCCTTTATTACGATCTCAAGGTTCCCCTGGACGCCGCCGGCGTTCTCGGCCCCCGTTCCAACGACGCGATCCAGATCCTGAAGCGTCTGGAGACCGCCGAAGGCTTTCTGGATATGCGCAACCCCGGAAGCGACGCCTATTACGAAGGCATCCGGAAGGCGCGGGACTATCTGCAAAAGGAGCTTTTCCTGGGCATCTCGGGAAAGAACGACGCCCTGGTCTCCTGCATCGGCCACACCCACATCGACGTGGCCTGGCTCTGGACGCTGGCCCAGACCCGGGAAAAGGCCCAGAGAAGCTTTTCCACCGTCATCAGCCTGATGAAGGAGTATCCGGAATACGTCTTCATGTCCTCCCAGCCGCAGCTTTACGCCTACGTCAAGGAGGAGGCTCCCGCCCTCTACGAGGAGATCAAAAAGGCCGTGAAGGCCGGGCGCTGGGAGCCGGAGGGCGCCATGTGGCTGGAGGCCGACTGCAATCTGTCCTCCGGCGAAAGCCTGGTGCGCCAGATCATCCACGGCAAGCGCTTCATGAAGGAGGAATTCGGCGTTGACAGCAGGATCCTCTGGCTTCCCGACGTGTTCGGGTACAGCATCGCCCTTCCCCAGATCCTGAAGAAGACCGGCGTCACGACCTTCGTGACCTCCAAGATCTCCTGGAACGAGACCAACAAGATGCCCTACGACGCCTTTATGTGGCAGGGTCTGGACGGCAGCGAGGTGTTCACCTACTTCCTCACCGCCCGGGATCACACCCCCGAAGGGGTCAACGACAACGGCACCACCTACGTGGGCTATATCCGTCCGTCGCAGGTGCTCGGCACCTGGGAACGGTTCCAGCAGAAGGAATACAACAACGAGACCGTCATCACCTTCGGCTTCGGCGACGGC
>CACYBP010000318.1 GCA_902772625.1 Oscillospiraceae bacterium | reverse complement strand
GCCGCCTCGTTATACTGGATCGAGATCCCCGCCGTGGCCAGAGGCGGATAGTTCGGCGACGTGAAGGCCTGCATACCGTCGGCGGAATACTTCGTCGCGCGGTTCCCGCGCAGCAAAAGACCGCCGAAATAAATGCACACTTCCCTGACCTTCCCCGCCCCCGCGATCAGCATGGAGGTGATCAGATTGTCCCGTCCGTCGCTTCTCACCTCGCACAGCGGGATCTGCGATCCGGTGAGGATCACGGGCTTGGAAAGCCCTTTGAGCATGAAGGAAAGCGCCGAGGCGGTATAGGCCATGGTATCGGTTCCGTGAAGGATCACGAATCCCGCGTATTCTTCGTAATGCCCGGCGATGACCGAGGCGATCCCGTTCCATTCTGCGACCGACATCCGGCTGGAATCCAGAAGCGGCACGGTCTCCTGATAATCCCAGGCGGGCATTCCGGCCGCCTTCAGGGAATCCATCTTTCCGATCGTCTCCCGGAACCAGACTCCGTCCGGCCTGTACCCTTCTTCGGTTTTGGTCATGCCGATGGTGCCGCCGGTGTTCAGGATCAGGATCTTTGCCACGTGTGTTTGCCCTCCTCTTCCGCGCAGGACCGCGCGGTTTTCAGATTTTTCCCTTCTCGGAAAGGAGTTCTTCCACGACCGTCACGGCGGTGATCACCAGACCGTCGCAGTGGGCCTTCTTTTCAAGCCCGTGCTCGACGCCGTAGCGCAAAAGGTCGCGGCAATCGGTCATTCCCCCGCTCTTTTCCGTGAATCTTTCCCGGAAAAGCCGCAGGGTTTCGGGATCGCCGAGATCATAGAGTCCCAGCGCCATGACTCCGCCGGTATAGGCTCCGCACACCGATCCGGATCGCATCCCGCCGCCGAAGCCCGCGGCCAGACGCATCAGCGTTTCTCCGTCGGCTCCCGCCGCCTCTCCGAAGGGGAGCGCCACCGCCTGCGCACAGTTGATATGCGGCTCCTTTTGAGCCCGGAGAGCCATCGCTCTCTCCACGAATCCAGACATTCTTTAAGCCCTTCTCCTTCCCGTGAAAGCTTCAGATCTCAAAATCGCAGGAAACCGAGCCGGACCGCACCTCGTGCATGCGCTTTTTCACCGGCAGATGCACGGGATGGGTCTGGTAGGCCTCGAAGGACTCCCGGTCTCTGAAGACCGTAACGAGCCCGAGATCGTAGGATCTGTCGCTTCCCAGGAAGTCGGCCCCCGCCTCGAGATCCAGCATCCCTTCGATCTTACCCTTCATGCCGTAAAAATTCTTTACCAGAGTCGGGATCTCGGATTTATACTCCTCCTTGATCCTGAAAAGCACCACGTGTCTGATCATAAACCGCTCTCCTCATTCTCTCCGGCTTCCCGGAGCATATCGTATAAGATCTCCGCCGCCGTGCGCGCAAGCCGCGGGCAGGGTCTTCTTCTGTAGTATTCTTCGGTCCGTTCCTCGGGATCGTCTCCCGGCGCGGTCTCTACACCGCGAAGAAGCTCCCGGCATACGATCGACCGGTTCTTTTCCCGGAAACGGGAGGCAAATTCCCGGACGCGGGCGTAATGCCTTTTCTTGGCTTCAGGGTCACGCGGATCGGCGTATCCCTGAAGATACCCGAGCGCGAGGAGGGCGCCGCTCACGGTGCCGCAAATCTCCCGCATGCGTCCCATCCCGCCGCCGAAGGAGGAGGAAAGGCGCGCCGAAGATTCACGATCCAAACCGGTCAGATCGTCGAAGGCGCAGAATACCGCCTGGGAGCAGTTATATCCCTCCCGGAAAAGCGCCTCGGCTCTTTCGCCGTAAAAAGCGGCGTCCCTCTGCTTCTTCTCTTCCACCGTTAATTATCCCAGCCCTTCTTTCCGGTCATCCGGAAGGCATACTCGAGCAACGCCGGAAGATCGAAGGGACAGGTCTTCGCGGCGTCTCCCTCGGCCGTCACCGAAAGGGTTTCCCCGGACAGGTATTCGGCGTAGAGATAGATGCCTCTGCTCTGCACGTTGTTTTTCATGTAGTATCCGTTGACCGAGGGGACGTCCTTCTCCGCGATCAGATCGGCAAGGCCGGTCACGTAAGCCTTGTCGACCGCCTCCCGGTAATCCATGACGATATAGGAATCCCCCGAGATCTGAAAGGACATTTGATAGGTTCCGTCGTCCAGAAGCTCGATCTCCCAGGAATAATACCCGCTTGCCCAATCGGCGTCCAGACCGTAGCTTTCATGGCTGTTTTGAAAGCTCAGGGAAAAGCTTTCGATTTCCCGGGATTCGATGACCTTCGGCAGATCCCGTGAGAGATCCAGGATCTCCTTTTCTTTTTCAAGCGCGGGTTCCCGGACGAAGCGGAATTCATTGGAGGGGCCGTCCAGGATCATTTCGTAGGCCGTGAGGCTCCCGTCTTTATTGACCGTAAGCTCGGACATCATGCCGAGATACCCTTCCACGGCGGTTACGTTCACGGCGTAGTCGTTCTTCACCAATTTGACCGTGTAGTCTTCCGACCATTCTCCGGACCGCACCGTCATTTGTTTGCCCCGGAATTCCAGGGTCGTCTCGCTGTTGACGTCGACCCATTTCCCTTTCAGATCCTCAAGCGTCAATCTGGACACGTCGATCTCCTCCTCTGTAAATCCGTATCCCGTTTCCGTATCGTCTCCCGGGGTCCCGCCGAAAAGCGAACAGGAGGATAGAATAAGCGGCGCAAGGAGAAGAAGCAGGCATAAGGTCACGTGCAGACGTCTTTTTTTCATGGTCGTATCTCTCCTTTCCGGCACGGACCGGCAGAGGGTCTCCGGCCCGGTGTTCACTCATCAGCATGATTATAACGAAAAGCGGCAAAGATTGCAACCGCGAAAGCTCTTTCTTT
>CACYBP010000317.1 GCA_902772625.1 Oscillospiraceae bacterium | reverse complement strand
CCAGAAAGGTCTCCAAAATACCCTCACCTCCCGCTTCATCCTATGCCGTCTTCTCCCCCGGCGTGCCGGAGCGCCGCGGACGGAGAGCCTTATCCCGTGCGGCCGGTCCGGCCGTTTCCCTTCAGGCCCGTGCATCCATAAAAACGAACGGTTTATGGGGCAGTCGTACGAGGAATGGAAGGCCGCAAAGCCGCAAGCAAAAAAAGAACCGGAAGAGAGCCAAAAAAGAGCCGTTTCCGGGCAAAATCCTGTTGATACTTCTGTAAAAAGTGGTATAATAGATAATGAAAAGACCGGTATCGAATTTCTGACGCAGTTTGTCGATAATCCGTCCTTGCTCAGACTGTTAACGCCGGAAGAACTAAAAAAGTCGTTGGAGGATCATGGTTTGGAAGTGAAAGCGCTTGGAGACGGATCATTCAAAGGAGTTCCATTTGAGGTTGGCGGCGGTTATAGAGTGAATCTCGCAGACGGAGGTCATTTTCAATATCACCCAGCGGCACGGAGTCACCACAATGGTGCATATTACAAAATATCTACAGGAAGGGCAGGGATAAAGCATTATGACCTTAACGGAAACAGAATTAAATAGTGTTATGGAGTGGTGCCTTTCTGAGATGAAAAAGAGGTATTCATTTGTGACGGTTAATGGCGCGACGTGGTTTACAAAACCGAACGGGCGACTATTTGCGCTTTCAAGGCTTGGGCACGAAGATCCGTGGAATTGCTATGTTATAGAGCATGCGGCCAGCCTTGACGAACTTATCGGTGCGGAAGACGGCGGCTTGTTCTATCCAGAGGATTACAGCGACAAAGAATCTATGCTGGAAGACATGATTCAAGAAGTCAGCTTATAAAGGGTATGTCGGATATATGTGGAATACGTCAGCGTTTCGCCGCTTGAAGCCTGAGGAGATCGCGACGATCGAGAAGGCACTGAACACCGGACAGCTTGTCGAGATCATGCCGATGCGGGACGGAAGCCTGAAGGTAAAGACCGTCCGGAAAACCGAAAGTACGGCCCCTTTGGAATAGACCTTCAAAGAAGGAGGCGGCGCTTCCCCGGGAAGCGCCGCCTTTCTGCGTCTCTGCTTTTTTATTTTTCTTCGTCCCCGGGACAGTCTTCCCCCTCCCGGAGCCTTTCGGACGCGAGGAACCGCTCGAGGATCAGCTCGGAAGCGAGCATATCGACCTTGGTCCGGTGTCCCCTGTCGCGGTTCCCGGTCTTGTGAAGGATGGCGTGCGCCTCCACGGTGGTGAGCCTTTCGTCCTGGTAGACGATCCGGACCTTTTCAAGCCCCCGGGCGAAAAGCTGGCCCTGAACGAGCTTTCCGAAGGCGTGGGCCCGCTCGCTTTTTTCCCCGGCGGTGCCGTCCATGTTGAGGGGATCGCCGATCACCAGGACGTCCGCGTTCTCTTCCTTCGCGAGATCCGCCACGCGCCGGGCGGTCTTTTTGAGACCTGTTTCCTCGATCAGAAGGACGCCCCGGGAAAGATACCCTTCGCTCACCGCGACCCCGGTGCGCGCGTCCCCGAGATCGATCCCCAGCGCCTTCACGAAAGCTCCTTCGCCTTCTTCAGGATGTACTCCCGGAGCCAGGCGGAGCACTTCGGCGAATGAAGCGCGTATTCCAGAACGGTTTCCAGATAGCCGGTGACGCTGCCGGTGTCGAAGCGTCTTCCCTCGAAATCCACCGCCAGCACCTTTTCTTTTTTCGCCAGGCGCGCGATGGCGTCGGTCAATTGGATCTCCCCGCCGTAGCCGGGCTTCTGATCGGCCAGGATCTCGAAGATGCGGGGGGTGAACACGTACCGGCCGAGGATCGCGAAATCCGAAAGGATCTGATCCGGGCCGGGTTTTTCAATGGCCTCCAGGATCCGGAAGATCTTTTCCTCGTCTTCCACCGGCTCATACCGGAGCGTGCAGTATTTCCCGATCTGATCCAGAGCCACGTGCCTTGCCCCCACGGCGGAGCAGCCGTATTTTTCGGCGGCCTCCACAAGCTGGAGGGTCACGGGCTTCTCCCCCGCCATGATGTCGTCGCCGAGCAGCACCGCAAAGGGCTCGTTCCCGGCAAACTCTTTCGCGCAGAGCACCGCGTGCCCGAGCCCGAGGGTCTCCTTCTGACGCATGAAGGTGATGTTCGCCATGTCGGCCACACGCCGGATCAGATCGGCGTCCTCATTCCTTCCGGAGGCGCGGAGCTTGTTTTCCAGTTCGGGATGGTAATCGAAATAGTCCTCCATCACGGCCTTGGAGCGGTTGGTCAGGATCAGGATATCCTCGATCCCGCTTTTCACCGCCTCCTCCACCACGTACTGAACGGCGGGCTTGTCCACGATGGGCAGCATTTCCTTGGGGACGGTCTTGGTCTCCGGCAGGAGACGGGTGCCGAGTCCCGCCGCCGGGATGACGGCTTTTCTGACCTTCATGATTCGTCCATCCTTTCTCAGGTATTTATTCGTCGTTAGGCGTGTCCGTGCGTATGAAAAAGGCGCAGACACGGCGGGAATCCGGGGGTTTGCGCCTTTTAATGTCCGGGGAGCGGAGATCAGGCGCGGGAAAGCTCCTCCAGAAAGCGGAGGGTCGCGCTCTGGGCCAGCGCCGAGGAGGTCAGGTAATTCTCATGGAAATTCTCAAGTCCGCTTTTCTCGGCGGTATCCGTGATGCTCCGGAAGGCGATGAAGGGGACCGAATGGGCGCGGGCCACGTGCGCCGCGGCCGCGGTCTCCATGTCGGTGCAGAGGGGATCGAATTTTTCCACGATCTCCGCTCTCCCCTCCTCAGCGATGAAGGCCTCGCCGGTGACGCATTTCCCGGTATAGATCCTCTTTCCCTCAAGCTCGCTCCCCAGCGCCTTTTCGGCCAGGGCGACCAGCGCCCCGTCGGAAGCGAACCAGGGAGAATCCAGATAGGGCGGATCCTCCCGGAGGAAGGAAATATCCACGTCGTGGTAGGCGATCTCGCGGCAGATCACCGTATCGCCGATTTTGAGCCGCGGATCGATCCCTCCGGCCACGCCGCAGACCAGGAGCATGTCCGCCCCTTCGGCCAGCAGCGTCTCGGCGCAGATGGCGGCGTTGACCTTGCACACGCCGCTGATGCCGATCACGGCCGGGACTCCCCGGAGGACGCCCGAGAAGAGGCGGACCTGTCCCCGGGTCTTTTCTTCGGTTCTTTCCTCAAGCGACGCGATCAGGGTCTCCGCCTCGCCCATGCTGGGCCCGAGAATGCCGATCTTCATCTTTATTTTTCCTCTCTCTCCAGGTCAAGCCAGGCAAGCTCTTCCGGAGTCAGTCTGATCTTCGTGGCCTCGACGTTTTCCTTCATGGCCTCCACGCGGCGGGAACCCACGATCGGGAACACCGGCAGATCCTGGTTCAGGACGAAGGCCATGGCGATCTGCGCCACGGAATATCCCTTCTCAGCGGCCAGGAGCTCGGCTCTTCTGAGTCTTTCGAAGTTGTCGGGGAAGCAGTAGCCGCGCACGGTGGAGCGGCCGAGGATCGCCTTCGCGCCTTCGGGATCGTCGCTTTTGATCCTTCCGGAGAAGAAGCCCGCGCCGATGGAGGAATACGGGATGATGGGAATGCCGTGTTCTTTATAATAGGCGCGCGCCTCGGCGTTTTCGGGGCCGGAGATGCCGATGCAGTTGCCGCCGAAGGGATCGGCGTGCTGGATCGCAAGGCCGTAATACGGGCTGACCGCCGTGAAGCCGCGCAGGCCGTGGCTTTCGGCGTAGGCGTTGGCCTCGGCGACGCGCCGGTGGGTCCAGTTGGAGCCGCCGAAGGAACGGATCAGGCCTTCCTCCAGAAGCTGGTTCAGCTTTTCCACGATGGGGCCGACCTCCTTGGTCTCGTCGTCCCGGTGGAGAAGATAAATATCGATATAGTCGGTGCGGAGCCTGGCAAGCGAGGTGTGCACGTCGGCCTCGATGTAATAAGGAGTGACGCGCTTGTGGAACTGGTCGTGATGGGCGCCCTTGGTCTGAAGGACGATCTTCTCGCGGTTGTGCCTCTTTTCAAGCCACAGGCCGAAGGAGGCCTCCGCCAGGCCGTAGACGTTGGCCGAGTCGAAGGCGTTGATGCCGAGCTCGTAAACCTGATCCAGATAGTCCGAATTGTCCTGGCCGTCGCGCATGGTGTCCAGCATCGTGCCGGCGAAAAGGCGCGACACAGGCTTGTCCACGTAGGGGATCTTTCCGTATTCGATCATGATGAGCATTCCTTTCCTGTCCCGTAAGAGATTTGGTTTTTCTCTATTCTACCCCAAATCCTTACGGAATGCAAGCCCTCCCCGGATTTTCGGTCCGGATCGGGCCCCGGGAGGACGCGCGGGCTTTTTTTCCGTTTTTTTCTCCGGAAATCGCTTGACAAGCCCTCTTCAAGGTGTTATACTCCTTTTTGTCATATCGCAAAATGCGGTGATCAGGAAGAGTAGGCTTCCCCCGCGGGAAAGGGAGCGCGCGCCGCGACTGAAAGCGCGCGTACCGAAAGGGAGAATCACGAAGTCACCTGTGAGCAGAAGGGCCGAATTCCATTAAGCCCCTCCGGCCGCCCCCGTTACCAAGGGCTCTGGCATTTCCGTGCCGAGAAAAGTGCGTTCTTTCCCCCGGGAAAGGGCGAAACCGGGTGGTACCGCGAAAGGAATTTCCTCTCGTCCCAGTGTGGACGGGAGGTATTTTTTATCGAAGAAAGGAAGAAAGACATGGCAAAAGAGCTTCCCAAGATCTACGATCCGAAGAATACCGAGGACCGGATCTATAAGACCTGGCTCGAATCCGGCAGCTTCAAGGCCGACGAGAATTCCCCGAAGACCCCCTTCACCATCGTGATCCCTCCCCCGAACGTCACCGGCAAGCTTCACATGGGGCACGCTCTGGACGAGACCCTTCAGGATATCCTGATCCGCACCAAAAGGATGCAGGGATACGAGACCCTCTGGATGCCCGGCACCGATCACGCCGGCATCGCCACCCAGATCAAGGTCGAGGCCGAGATCCGGGAAAAAGAAGGCAAGACCCGCTACGATTACGGCCGGGAGGAATTTCTGAAAAAGGTCTGGGCGTGGAAGGAGCTTTACGGCTCCAACATCATCACCCAGCTCAAAAAGATCGGCTCCTCCTGCGACTGGGACCGGGAGCGCTTCACCATGGACGAGGGCTGCTCCAGAGCCGTGCGCGAGGTGTTCGTCTCGCTTTACGAAAAGGGCCTTATATACAAAGGAGAAAAGATCATCAACTGGTGTCCCTCCTGCACCACCGCTCTTTCGGACGCCGAAGTCAATTACGAGGATCAGCAGGGTCATTTCTGGCACATCCGCTATCCCTTCGCCGACGGCTCCGGAAAGTATCTCACCATCGCCACCACCCGCCCCGAGACGCTTCTCGGCGATACCGCCGTGGCGGTGAACCCCGACGACGAACGGTATAAGGACATCGTGGGCAAGATGCTGATCCTGCCCCTCTGCAACCGCGAGATCCCCATCATCGCCGACGAATACGTGGAAAAGGATTTCGGCACCGGGTGCGTGAAGATCACCCCCTGCCACGATCCCAACGACTTCGAGGTGGCGGCGAGGCACGACCTTCCCCACATCCTGATTCTGGACGACAAGGCCCGGATCAATCACAACGGCGGCAAGTACGAGGGCATGGACCGCTACGAAGCCCGGAAGGCCATCGTCCGCGATCTGGAGGAAGGGGGCTATCTGGTCAAGGTCGAGCCCCACGACCACAACGTGGGCACCTGCTACCGCTGCGGCACCACCGTGGAGCCCATCACCTCCGATCAGTGGTTCGTAAAGATGGGCCCTCTGGCCGAAAAGGCCCTGAAGGTCGTCCGGGACGGCGAGATCAGATTCGTGCCCGAGCGCTTCACCAAGACCTACACCAACTGGATGGAAAACGTCCACGACTGGTGCATCTCCCGCCAGCTCTGGTGGGGTCACCGGATCCCGGCCTTCACCTGCGGGGACTGCGGTGAAATGACCGTGGCGCGCGAGGACGTGAAGATCTGCCCCAAGTGCGGTTCGGCCCATATCACCCAGGATCCCGACGTTCTGGACACCTGGTTTTCAAGCGCTCTCTGGCCCTTTGAGACTCTCGGCTGGCCGGATAAGACCAAGGCTCTGGAAAAATTCTATCCCACCGACGTTCTGGTCACCGGATACGACATCATCTTCTTCTGGGTGGCCCGGATGATCTTCTCCGGCATGGAGCACATGGGTGAAAAGCCCTTCAGCACGGTCTTCATCCACGGCCTCGTGCGCGACGCTCTGGGCCGGAAGATGTCCAAATCCCTCGGCAACGGCGTCGATCCTCTGGAGATCATCGATCAGTACGGCGCCGACGCCCTGCGCTTCGCCCTGGTCAGCGGGATCTCCCCCGGCAACGACACCCGTTTCACCACCGAAAAGGTGGAGGCCATGCGGAATTTCGCCAACAAGCTCTGGAACGCCTCCCGCTACGTGCAGATGAATCTTTCGGTGGAGGACGACTCTCTTCCGCCGGAGACGGCGCTCACCGCCGAGGACAAGTGGATCCTCACGCGTCTGAACGGCCTGATCCGCGAGGTCACCGAAAACATCGAGCATTACGAGCTCGGCGTCGCCGCGGGCAAGCTCTACGACTTCATCTGGGACGTCTACTGCGACTGGTTCATCGAATTCTCCAAGCTCCGGCTCGGCACGCCCGAGGGCGAAAACGCCCAGCGCGTCCTGATCTTCGTCCTGGAAAACGTCCTGAAGCTCCTTCATCCCTTCATGCCCTTCATCACCGAAGAGATCTATTCCTCGCTTCCTCACGAAGAGGGGCTTCTCATCACCGCCGCCTGGCCGAAGGCCGATCCCGCCTTGGATTTCCCGGAGGCCGCCGAGGAGACCGAAGCGGTCATGGCCGGCATCCGCGCCGTGCGGAACCGCCGGGCCGAGCTGAACGTCCCCCCCTCCCGCAAGGCGCACGTGATCGCGGTCACCGCCCGTCCGGAGCTTTTCCGGAACGCGGAGAAATTCTTTGCGCGCATGGCCTCGGCCGAATCGCTGGTCCTGACCGGCGAGACCCCGGCTGACGCCCAGAAGATGGCCTCGGCGGTCACGTCGGAAGCCGCCTTCTATATGCCCATGAGCGATCTGGTGGATCTGGAAAAAGAGAAAGCCAGACTCGAAAAGGAGCTGGAAAAGGCCGAAAGCGACGTGGTCTTTGAAGAGAAAAAGCTCTCCAACCGCAACTTCGTGGAGCGGGCGCCCGCCGCCGTGGTGGAGGCCGAGAGAGAAAAGCTCCGCCGGGCCGAGGCGACCCGGGACGGACTTCTCGCCTCGCTGAAGGCGCTGATGTAAAAGCGACGCCGCGCACTTCTTTCCGGGCGGCCTTCCCGCCGCCCGGAAAGAAAAGAGAAGAAGCGAAAAGAAGCGCGTCTAAGCATGATTGATCTTCCGGCTTATCAACCGGCAAGAAAAGAAGCGCGTCAAAGCATGCCTTATCTCCCGGCTTATCGCCCGGAAAGAAAAGAAAAGGAGCGCATGAACGCATGACTTATGAGAAGGCTCTCGCCTTTATTCATTCCCGCGGCCGTTTCGGCTCCACCCTGGGGCTGGAACGGGTCGGAACACTTCTGAAGCTTCTGGGCAATCCCGAAAAGAAGGTCAGATGCATCCACGTGGCGGGCACCAACGGGAAGGGCTCCACCTCGGCGATGTTCGCCGAGGTCTTTACCCGCGCCGGGTACAAGACCGGGCTTTACGTTTCCCCCTTCGTGGAGGACTTCCGGGAGCGGATCCAGATCGACCGCCGCCTGATCCCCGGGGAGGATCTCGCGCGGTGGGTGGAAAAGCTTGCGCCCTTATGCGAAAAGACCCGGGAGATCACCGGTACCGAGGTCACCGAGTTCGAGCTTGAGACCGCCCTGGCCTTCGGGTACTACGCCGAGGAAGCTTGCGACGTTGCGGTGATGGAGGTGGGTCTCGGCGGCAGGTTCGACGCCACCAACGTCATCGAAAGCCCGCTGCTCTCGGCGATCTGCTATATCGGCCTTGATCACACGGCGATCCTGGGCGACACGTACGCGAAGATCGCCTTTGAAAAATGCGGCATCATCAAGAAGGGCCGTCCCACCGTCTCCTACGCCGACCAGCGTCCCGAGGCGCTGGAGGTCATCCGGGAGGAATGCCGGAAGAAAGAGAGTCCTCTCCTTCTGCCCGGGCTCTCCTCGCTTCAGATTACCTCTCTTTCCCCGGAGGGAAGCGATTTTCTCTACAAGGGAGAGACCTTTCATCTTTCCATTCCCGGGCGCCACATCGTCAAAAACGCCCTTTCGGTCATCGAAGGGTGCCGGTATCTCGCCCCGGAGTTCCCCGGGATCGAAGAAAAACTGAAGGAAGCCCTGGCCGAGGTCTCCTTCGGAGGCCGGTTTGAAAGGATCGCCCCGGACGTCTACATCGACGCGGCCCACAATCCCGACTGTGTGGACGCAGTATGCGACACGATCGAAAAGTTCTTCTCCGGAAGAAAGCTTATCGCGGTGATGGGCATGCTCCGGGACAAGGATCACGCCTATTGTGTGAAAAAGATCGCCGAAAAGGCCGATTTCTTCTTCGCGGTCACCCCCGATTCGCCCCGGGCGCAGCCGGCGGAGGTCACGCGGGAGGAGGCCCTGCCCTTCGTCCCCTCGGCCGAGGCCTGCCGGACGCTGCGTGAGGCGGCGGAGAAGGCGGTCGCAGCCCGGGAAAAGGCCGGGGACGGCGTTCTGATCGCCCTGGGTTCGCTTTATTACATCGGCGCCATGAAGCGCGAGCTTCTGGCGGTTCTGGAAGAAAGAAAAGAGGAGGAAAGCCGTGAAAGCCATTGAGATCTGCGACGTGACCCTGCGCGACGGGGCCCAGGGCGAGGGCATCAGCTTTTCCGGGGAGGACAAGCTCGGGATCGTGACGGTGCTTTCCCGTCTGGGGATCGGCCTGATCGAGGCCGGCGCTCCGGGGATGAACGCGCGCGACGCGGCTCTGTTTGAAAGGCTTTCCGCTCTTCCCTCCTTCGGATCGGTCTCGGCCTTCGGCCAGACCCGCCGCGCCGAGCTGAAGGCCGGGGAGGATCCCGCCCTGCAGGCGCTTCTGGATTCCGGGGCGAAGACCGTCACCATCTTCGGCAAAAGCCACCTTCTCCACGCCGAGCGCATCCTGCGTGTCACGGGAGAGGAGAACCTGGCCATGATCCGGGAGAGCGTCGCCTTTCTCAAAAAGGCGGGGCGCCGGGTGCTTTTCGACGCCGAGCACTTTTTCGACGGATATAAGGCCGATCCGGCTTACGCCCTGGCTTCACTCCGGGCGGCATCCGAGGGCGGGGCCGACGTCCTGGTCTTGTGCGACACCAACGGCGGAAGCTTTCCCCGGGAGATCGGCGAGACGGTGAAGACCGTCGTCGAAAGCTTTCCCTGCCTTACGGTGGGGATCCACTGCCACAACGACATGGGGCTTGCCGTGGCGGGAAGCCTTGCGGCGGTGGAGGCCGGCGCGGGGCACGTGCAGGGGAGCTTCACCGGTTTCGGCGAGCGGTGCGGGAACACCTCGCTCTGCCAGCTGATCCCCTCCCTCCAGCTAAAGCTCGGCTATTCCTGCATCCTGCCCGGGGAGATGCCGCGGATCGCCCTGGCCGCGCGGTATATCGCCGACGTATCGAATACCTCCCTTCCCCCCAATACCCCCTACGTGGGAGAAAGCGCCTTCGCCCATAAGGCCGGCACCCATGTGGACGCCATGCAGAAGCTGCCCGGCGCCTACGAGCACATTGATCCCGAAGCCGTGGGCAACGAGCGCCGGTCGGTCACCAGCGAGCTCGCCGGACGCGCCGCCGTCTATGAAAAGATCAGCCGTGTGTTCCCGGAAATCGAACGCCGCTCGCCCGAGGTGGATCTGGTCCTTGCCGAGATCAAGCGCATGGAGAAAAACGGATGGCAGTACGAATCGGCCGAGGCGAGTCTGGAGCTTCTGATCCGGAGGAGTTTGGGAAAGCTGCCCCGGTTTTACCGGCTCGAGTTCTTCGACGTGACCGACAATTATCCCTATTCGGACGGCACCACCGGGTGCCTTGCCACCGTGAAGATCTTCGTGGGGAACAAAGCCGCCCTGGAAAGCGCCGAGGGCGACGGCCCGGTCCACGCTCTGGACGTGGCGCTCCGGAAATGCCTGACCTCCTTCTATCCCGCCATCACCGGGGTGCGTCTGGTGGACTACAAGGTCCGCGTCATCACCCCGAACGAAGCCACCGCCGCCCGGGTCCGCGTCCTGATGAACAGCACCGACGGCGTGCGCACCTGGACCACCGTGGGCACCTCCCGGGACATCATCCGCGCCAGCTGGAAGGCGCTGGTGGATTCCATGGAGTATTTCCTGCTCGGCCGCGGGATCCCCGAGGCCGAAGCCTGACCGGTTCTTCTCCCCCGCGCCGGAAGGCAAAAACACTGTTTCCCCGACCCCGGATCCGCGCCGCAGAGCGCCGATCCGGGGCCGGTGTTTTTTCGGCGGGAAGCGCCGCTCTTTTCTCCCCGAAAAAGCAAAGAATCCGCAACTGATTCGCGGGGGATTCCTTGACTTCTTTTTTCCCTTTTGCTACAATGGGGACGGAAAGCTATTTCCATCGAACAGGAGGTCGAAACTGATGAAAAGAACACTTTCTCTCTTTCTGGCGCTGGTTCTCTTTCTGGGACTGATCCTGCCCGCCGGCGCAGAGGCGGCGGACTATCCCTATATGAATTCCTCGGTCTCGAACGGCAAGATCACCTGGGACGCCTGGTCCGGCGCGGCCTATTACGTATACTACGCGCATCCAGACTTTGAGAACACGGTCTCTTATTATTCGGGACGCATTGAAACCGGCGCTGACCGTGAGGTGGATATGGCGTATAAGCTCGGTCTGGCCAAAGCCCCCGAGGGAAAATACCACTACCAGATCTTCGCCTTCGACGCCGACGGAAAGCGCATCGCGGGCACCACAGGGTATTCGTTCACCTTTAAGAACACCTTTAAATATGCCTCGACCGCCACCGCCTCCGTCAAAACTCCGGTCGCGGGAGACAGGGGCGCCACCACGGCCACCGTCACCCTGGACGAGGGCAGCTGCAAGGTCAGTCAGGTGCTATGGAGCGTAAAGAACAGCAACGGATTCTACAACGGACTCTCCTCCGCCCCGCTCTTCGAGAAGGGCAAGATCTACAGAGTCGAGATCCGCTGCACCACCTCCTACGGCACTTTTCTGGAGAAGAGCGGCCTTTCGGCAACGGTAAACGGCAAAAAAGCCACCCTCAAGCAGTTTAACGGTCCCGAAGTTCTTTCGGTGGTGTACGATTTCCCGACCCTCACCGCAAGCACTTCAAGCTTCAGCGTGACGGTCACCGCCCCCTCCGTCGGCAAAAAGCCTTCGACGGCGGCTTCGGTCCCCTCCGGCGCCGCCTACAAGCTGCGGGATTTCACGGGCGGGGTTTACGTAAAGGGAGTCGGCTGGCGCGACGTGACCGATGAAAAGCCCATCACCGATCCCGCGAATTTCACCTTCAAGGAGGGGCACGTTTACCGCGTGTTCGTCCAGCTGGAGCCCCTGATCCACCCCTTCACCTCCGGCATCAAGGGCAAGATCAACAACAATGACGCCGTGGTCTCCAAGACCGCGACCGACAGCGCGAATTATATCATCGCCTATTACGATTT
>CACYBP010000316.1 GCA_902772625.1 Oscillospiraceae bacterium | reverse complement strand
TTCGTTCTTTCGATCTGTCCGCGGATAAAGGGATGATCCGGGCCGAGGGGCCGGATCTTATAAAGATCCTCCGCCCTTTCGATCCCCTTCAGGACCGGCGCGGGCCATCCGAAATATTTGTCGCCCGAAAGCTTCATGAAGTCCACGTCGGTGTTCCGGTAGGACGCGAGCTGGCAGTCGGCGAATTTGTCGTCGTCTCCCCAGAATTCCTTCGGCACGTGCTTCCACATGCACACCGGCACGTGGTCGACCTCTTCGCCGCGGAAGGCGGCGAGAACGCGTTCCTTTTTGGTCATGTCGTGATCCTCCCCGTTTTTTTCTTCAGTATACCATGCGCCGCCCTTTCCCGCAAGGGGGGGAAAGGGCGGTTTCGGACCGGTTTTGAGTCCCGAACTTTCAGTCCTCCCGGAATTTCACGGCCGTGCCGTAGGCCATCACCTCGGCGGCGTTCTGCATGACCGAGGCCGAGGCGTAGCGAACCCCGACGACGGCGTCGGCGCCGAGGCCCGTGGCCTCCTCGACCATGCGCTTGGTGGCCAGAGCCCGGGCGTTGTTCATCATCTCGTTATATTTGACCAGCTCTCCGCCCACCAAAGTCTTGAGTCCCGCGCCGAAATCCCGGAACGCGTTCACGGTCTGGATGGTGCTGCCCTTGACCAGCCCCAGCATCTGGAGCTTTTTCCCTTCGACATACTCAGTAGTTGTCAAGATCATCTTCTTCACCCTTCCTTATTTCCTTGATTCTTGCGGCAAGAGCCCAGCCCATGCCGACCCCCAAAAGGATCAGAGGCACGGCCAGAAGGATCAGAAACGGCACCTGGAGCGCGGCATACGCGATCAGGATCCCGTAGAGCGCGAGATACGTGAAAAAGAGAACCGCGATCGCGATGGGCGCGATCATTTTTCTCCCGTGCTCCGCTTTTTTCACCGGTCTTCCTCCTCCCGTTTTCACTCTTCCGGGGTCATCATAGCACGAAAGCGCCGAAATGTCCATAGCGATCTTTCCCCGGTCTTGAAAACGTCACTTCTTTTTGCGTTCTTCAGGCGGAAAATTCCCGTTTCGGGCTTTACAACCGGTTTTTCTGACGATATAATAAGAAAAAAGCGAGCTTCAGGCGCTGTGTGCTCTGAAGCGGGGAGGACGGCCATGACCGAACGGGAAAGATTCATCAAAGCTTTGAAGCGCGAGCCTCTCACCGGGCACGTCCCGACCTTTGAGCTCGTGTTCTTTCTGACTCTGGAGGCCTTGGGAAGGATCCATCCCTCCCAGCAGGTCTTCGACCAGTGGAAGCAAATGTCCCCCCGGGAGCAGACCCTGCATTTCGAATACATGGCCGACACCTACATCGAGACCGCCGAAAAATACCATCACGACGCCATTTTCGTCCATCCCAACCCCGGGGACGACGAAAGCGTGATCCGGCTTCTGGAGACCATCCGGGAAAAGACCGGGGACAGATACTTTCTCATGATGCACGGCGACTGCACCTTCGATATCCCGAACGGCGAGACCATGCTGGATTTCTCGGTCCGGATGTACGAGGATGAGGAGGGTCTGAAGGCCGAGGCCGAAAAGAGACTCCGGGACGCGGTCCGGCGGGCGGAGCTTCTGGCGCGTCATCCCGGACTTCTGGACGGGTTCGCCCTCTGTTCCGATTACTGCTTCAACGTGAATCCCTTCTTTTCTCCCGGGGCCTTTTCGGTGTTCGTCGCGCCGTATCTGGAAAAGGTGATCAACGCCTACCGGTCGCTGGGCTTCTGCACCATCAAGCACACCGACGGGAACATCATGCCCATCATCGACCAGATCGTCGACTGCGGTCCCGACGCCCTGCATTCCCTCGATCCCCAGGCCGGAGTGGATCTGGCGGAGGTCAAACGGCTTTACGGCGACCGGGTCGCCCTGTGCGGGAACGTGAACTGCGGTCTATTGCAGACCGGCACCGAGGAGGAGGTCGCGCGGGACGTGCGCCGCGCGCTCCGGGACGGCATGCAGGGATGGGGCTATATCTTCTGCACCTCCAACTGCGCCTACACCGGTCTTCCCCTGGAGCGGTACGAGCTTTTGAACCGCATCTGGTGGGAAGAGGGCATATACCGGTGAAAAAAGGACAGATAGAAGGCCGGTCCCGGCGTCGGGACCGGCCTTTTGGCGTTTTGAGTCTTCTTTCCGGGATTCACGCCTCGCTTTTCGCCCACTTCGCGACGGCGCTTTCGCTCCTTCCGGCCTCGGCGCCGTGGATCGCGAGTCCTCTTCCGAAGGACGCGCCGCGGCAGGCCTTCCGGAGATCGCGCTCGGCATGCCCGAGCCCCGAGCCCTCGTGGGTCATGAGCGCCATCACCTTTTTCCCGGTGAAATCCAGCGTCTCCAGCTGGGTGAACACCGCCATGGGGAAGGTCCCCCACCAGCAGGGGCCGCATACGAAGATATTGTCGTATCCCGAAAGATCCCGAAGCATCGCTTTCAGCTCCGGCCGCGCGCCCTTCCGGAGTTCTTCCTTCGCTTCGCCGGTGCAGGCCATGTAATCCGCGGCGTAGGGCTTCACGGTGTCGATCTCGAAGAGATCGCCGCCCACGGCCTTCTGAATATAGGCGGCGCAAAGCTCGGTGTTGCCCTTTTCGAGATCTCTGACCGTGCCGTTCACGTAGTTCTGTCCTCTTCTGGAATAATACAGGATCAGGTTTTTCACGTCGTTTCCTCCGTTTC
>CACYBP010000315.1 GCA_902772625.1 Oscillospiraceae bacterium | reverse complement strand
TCGGCAGCCTTTTTCATCTCCTCAGCCTCGGCCACGGTCATGGCCATGGGCTTTTCGCACAGGACGTTCTTCCCCGCCCGGAGGCAGGCGATGCTCACCGGCGCGTGGGCCACGTTCCAGGTGCAGACGCTGACGGCGTCCAGTTCGGGGCATTCCCGGAGCATGTCGTTGACGTCGGTATAGAGCCTTTCCACCCCGTGGAGCGCTCCCTGGGATTTCAGGCGCTCTTCGTTGATGTCGCAGAAGGCGTAGAGCTCGGTGAGGGGGTTGTTTTTATACGCGCCGATGTGGCACTGCGCGATGCCGCCGACGCCCACGATGCCGATTTTCAGTTTTTTCATATTCTCCTCCTTGTCGCCCCTGCGGGGCGTAATACCCGGCTTACAAGGTCTCCATCGCGTCCTTCACGGCGCGTGTGAGCATGTCGATCGCCTGATCGAGATAGCGCTTGCCGCGCGCGGCGGTGGAGTTTCTGGGGTCGCCCTTCACGGTGCCCGCGGCGTTGGCCTTTCCGATATACGTGTCGCCGTCGGTGATGCCCCAGTCGGTATTCTTCAGGGGGACGTCCTTCGGCGGGAGCTTTGAAAGATCGACGCTGTCGGTAAGATGCATCATCAGCGAGGTCTCCAGCACCGTGGCGTGGCCCATGTTGACCTCGTCGGCGCGGTTGAGCGGCGCGAAGAAGCCGGGCATGATGACCTTCATGGTCTTGCTTTCGCCGTTATACTGGCGCATTAGCCGGTCGAGAGAGGCGATCTGGCCGTCGGCCCCGTGGCCGTTCACCAGCACCGCCAGCCGGAAGCCCTGCTTTTCCAGCATCCGGAGGTATTCGCCGATCACCGCGGCGAAGACCTCCTCCCGCGCGTACATGGAGGGAAGGGTGTTTTTGGGGAAATCCTGGCCGATGATATACTCGTCGCCTTCAAAGCCGATGTTCCGTAAGATCTCGGGGGTGCGCGCCCGCTCGGTGCCGAAATACAGGGTGGGCAGAAGCACGCCGCCGGTCCTTTTCACCGCGCCCTCGGCCGCGGCGGCCGCCTGGATCGGATCGGTGCCGAAAGGCATGGCCGGGCCGTGCCATTCCAGAGGGCCGATGGGGAGATAGGCCACGCCGGTCCGCTCGATCTCCCGGACGAGCTGGTCGGGGCGCATGGTTTCGTACCGGTAAGCCCGGTTCCGGCCCAGATACATCAGGTTGACCCGGCCGAAGCCTGCGAACTGCGCCTCGAAGATGTGGAGCTTTTTATACTGCGGACGGATCTTTCCGGAAAGGATCCCCTCGCCGCAGGCGATCAGATCGGACAGCAGATCGTCCTCCAGTTCCTCGTGCCCGCCGCACATGAGATCGAAGGCGCCTTCGGCCCGGAGCTTCGCCGCTCTGCGGACGCCGCGGAGCCACTTCGCCACGACCTTCTTCCGGTCCTCGCCGGGCATCATGATCAGCTCGATATGCTGGTGGTTGTCCCCGGAGAAGAGCACGCCGTCGGCCCGGTCCAGAAGATCCACCGAGCCCGGCGTATGGCCGGGGCAAAAGATGACCTCGATTTTTTTGTCGCCCAGGTCGAAGATCTTCCCGTCGGTGAAGGGGATCGCCTCGGGATGCGGGTTTTCCACCGTCATGTCGGCGGGATCGAAGAATTCCCGGCTTTCGGGATAGGTGTCCAGGATGCTTTTCGCGTAATTCCGGCGCGATTCCAGATTGGCGGAAAGGGCCATCTTCACGTCGTTTTTGTGTACGTAAAACTTTTCAAACTGGTGGGTCCCGCCGGCGTGATCCCCGTGTCCGTGGGTCAAGACCACGTCGTAAGGGGTGTCCAGAAGCTCCTCCACCAGACCCTTCAGGTCTCCCACGCCGGTGCCGGTGTCGATAAGAAGCCCGCGTTTTGAGCCCTTCACCACGTAGCAGGTGCCCAGGTTGAATTCCTCCACCCGCCAGACGCCGGGTTTCAATTCCTTGACCGTATAGCCGCTTTTTTTCATGGAGCGCTCCTTTCTTTTCCCAAAAGCACGGGGCTGCCGCCCCGTTTTTTTGACGTCGCTATTCTATCAGGATTCTTCCGTGACCGGCTGCAGTCCGTTTCCCTCAGCCGGAAAGGTTTTTCAGATCGCTTCCAGCCTTCTCCGGGGAGCCGCGATCGGCCTTTCGGGCTTCTCCGGGGCGGTCTCTTCCTCCTTCAGCGCCTCCCGGTAAGCCTCCAGAGCCGCCCGGAGCATTTCCTCGTCGGGCTCCCGGGTGGTGAAGCGCTGGGCCGCGAGGCCGAGCTTCTGCACCGGGCCGATCTTTCCCGAGGCCATGCCCTCGTAGGTCACGGCCAGAGAGAGAAGCAGGATGCCGAGTCTGGTGCTCTCCCTCGCCTTTTCGGGCACGAAGGGCAGGATCACGCCCGACGCGACGGTGTAAAGCGCCATGGACGCCACCGAAAGGGAGGTGCCGCACCGGGGATGGAAGCGCGTGGCCTCCTTCGCCTCGTCCAGGGTGGGGATCCTTCCGGCCTTTTCGCCGGCCGAGATCACCTTGTGCTCCGCTCCGTGGAAGCCGCGGGTGCGCTTTCCGGCGGGCGTCGCGAACACCAGGACCACCGACAGCACGTCGAAAAAGGTGTCGGTCAAAGAGAGAAGCGGCTCGCGCACGCCGGGCTTATCCCGGAAGAGATTCCGGAAAAGCCCCTCTGACTGCACTCTGAGGGCCGAAAGCCCGGTGTTGCCGCCGAGAAGGCCCACAAATCCCGCAAGCTCCCCGAGCCCGAAGTCCTTCGCCCCGGCGTTGCGGAGACGGAAGGCGCGGAAATACGCCGCGGCCGAGGTGGCCGTGGAGGCGTATAAGCTGCCGAAGGCCCGGAGATAGGGGATCTTCACCGGGTTTTTCACGGTCTGAAAGCTCGTCTTCTGAAGGACGCCCTCCCGGTCGTAGACCGCGATCCCCGCCCGGTCGCCGCACACCATCATCACGCCGTTGGGAAGCGCCGCCCCGCCGACCTTTGTCATGACGATTCTCCTTTCGGTACCCCGGGGAGAAAAGAGAGGCTCTCCCCCCCTCCCGGGTCCGGATTCTTTTTTTCAGTATATCACAAATCGCCCTCTTGTGAAAGGGGCTTTCGTGAATTCTCAGCAAAAATCCCCGGAAAGCCGCTCCTTCTTTCTGTCGCTTTGGCCGAAAGATTCCCTGTATCTTTTCAGCGGATCCTATGCTATAATCAAGGAAAAAGATTTGAATCAACGGTGAGAATAATGAAACGAAACGATCCACGCGTTCTTTTTCCCGCGCCGCGTGCGGCGGGAAAGGCGGGGAAGGGGGAAAATCATGGCGCGTAACGAATCCCGCGGTCTTCGCGCCGGGATCCGCCGCTTCGGTGAAAAGCCCTCCAACCGGATGCTTCTGCTCTTCGCCCTGGAGGGGGTGCTTCTGCAGTACGTATCCTCCATCAACGGCTTCGGCAACAATCTGTACGCCACCAATCTGGGGGCAAGCGACGCCCAGATTGCCCTGAATCAGACCATCCCCAACCTGACGGCGGTGCTTCTGATGCTGCCGGCGGGTCTGGTCAGCGACCGGATGAAATCGGCCAAGACCGTGCCGGTTTCCATGCTTCTATTTATGGGGGTCATGTATCTCGGCTTCGGCACGGTGCCCGCCCTGGGCGAAAACCGGATGATCTTCTATTTCATCTTTCTGGCCATGACCGCGGGACTGATCGCCGCCTACAACGCCCAATGGCAGAATCTTTTCGCCGCGGCGGTCTCCCCGGGCGAGCAGAACCGCACCTACGCCTTCCGCAACCGCCTGATGTTCGCGGTGGGCACGCTCTCCCCCCTCGTCTGCGGCCACGCCATGTCCTACGCCCTGGAGCCGGCCGGAAAGCTGACCGTGCTGCGCGTCTTCTATTATATTTCGGCCGCCTTTCTTTTCCTGCAGGCCTTTATCCTTTCACGCATGCAGGTCCGGCCGAATCTCGACGCCGGAAAACGCCTTTCCCTCCGCGACGCGGGCGGGCTCTTCTCGGGCCTTGCCCGCAACAAGCGCTTTCTGTTCTTCTTCGGATCGGTGCTCTTCTTCTATCTCGGCTGGCACATCGACTGGTCGATGTGGTACATCGGCGAGACCCAGTACCTGGGCATGACCGAAAGGCATCTGAGCTACTTCACCGCCCTGTGCTCGGTGTTCCAGCTTCTGGGCATCGGATTCTGGGCGAGGGTCAATCAGAAAAAGAGCATCCACTTCTCTCTCCCCTTCGGGCTTTTCGGGCTTCTTTTGTGCCCGGTCACCATCATGGCGGCCCGTGCCATCGGCGGAGACGCCGGGCGGTGGTTTTTCATGATCGTGGGCTCGATGGAGAACTTCCCCCAGGCCTGCATCGGCCTTTGCATCCTGCAGATGCTCCTGGCGGTGATCCCCGACAAGAACCGCGCCCTGACCATCAGCCTTTACACCATGACGATCACCCTTTCAAACAGCCTTATGCCGCTTCTCGGCGTGCGGATCTACAACGCCCTGGGCGGCGGAGAGCAGGCCTTCTATCTCTTCAACGGCATGGTGTTTATCTGGCGGATCCTTTCCACCTCGCTTTTCTTCTTCCGGTACCGCCTGTCCCTGAAAAAGCCGGATCTCTTCCTGATGCCGGAGGAGGAAAAGCACGCGGCCTCCTGACCGCAGACTGTTTCTATACCTTCCGCGCGCTCCGGCATGCCGGAGCGCGCGGCTTTTCTTTTCTCCGGGAAAGCGCGCCGTCCTTCGGAGAAAACGCGCCGGTCCTCTTTGAAGTCAGAAAAATGCAAAAAAAGAGCGCGGTCAGGAACTGACCGCGCTCTTTTTTGTCTGATTGAATTTGCCTTCGGACATTACTTCCGAAGATTACCCACGGACGACCTTTCCAGAACGGAGGCATCTCGTACAAACGTATTTGTGGCAGGGAGTTCCGTCTTCCATGACCTTAACGCGTCTGATATTCGGCTTCCAGGATCTGTTCGTTCTGATGTGGGAGTGTGATAGTTTGATGCCGAAAGTAACGCCCTTCCCGCAAATATCACATTTAGCCATCTACAGCACCTCCTTCTCATGTCGACCCGGCTATTATATCAGATACGGTTTCAAAATGCAAGAGGAAATTCTCTCTTTTTTCAAGATTTCTTTTTCCGGAAGGATCGGGGCGGGAATTGTGCCGAAAACCCGGGCTTCCGCGGGAGCACTTCTTCCTGGCTTTCGCCCGGGACGGATTCCGGGACTTTACAACCGGCCGGTTTCGATTTATAATAGACGCAGGATCCCCTCCCGGAGGGCAAACGCGCGGCGTTTCCCGGCCGGAGGCACCGCCTCATCCTCACTCACGAAAGGAAGTTTACTATGTCAGGCATCGGCACCAAATGCGTTCAGGAGGGCTACACGCCGAAGAGCGGCGAGCCCCGCGTTCTGCCCATCGTGCAGAGCACGACCTTCAAATACGACACCGGAGAGGCCATGGGAAAGCTTTTTGATCTGGAAGCGGAAGGCTATTTCTACACCCGCCTTCAGAACCCCACCAACGACTCTGTCGCCCGGAAGCTGGCGGCTCTGGAGGGCGGGAGTGCCGCGATCCTTCTCTCCTCCGGCCAGGCGGCCAGCTTTTACAGCGTTTTCAATCTCGCCTCGGCGGGAGACCACGTGGTGGCCTCCGCGGCCATCTACGGCGGCACCTACAACCTATTCGCGGTGACCATGAAGCGCATGGGCATCGACTTCACCTTCGTCAGCCCCGACGCCACTGACGAGGAGCTTTCGGCCGCATTCCGTCCCAACACCAAGGCCATGTTCGGCGAGACCATCGCCAATCCCGCCCTCGCCGTGCTGGATATCGAGCGGTTCGCGAAGGTCGCCCACGCCCACGGCGTTCCCCTGATCGTGGACAACACCTTCCCCACCCCCGTCAACTGCCGTCCCTTCGAGTGGGGCGCCGATATCGTCACCCACTCCACCACCAAGTATCTGGACGGCCACGCCACCTCGGTGGGCGGCGCCATCGTGGACAGCGGAAAATTCGACTGGTTTTCGCACGCCGATAAATTCCCCGGTCTCACCACCCCCGACGAAAGCTATCACGGCATCGTCTACGCCGAAAAATTCGGCCTCGGCGGCGCTTTCATCACCAAGTGCACCGCGCAATTGATGCGCGATTTCGGCTCGATCCCCTCGCCCTTCAACTGCTTCCTTCTGAATCTGGGGATGGAGACCCTGCATCTCAGGATGCCCCGTCACGTCTCCAACGCCCAGGCCGCGGCCGAATTCCTCGCCGCGCACCCGAAGGTCTCCTGGGTCCAGTATCCCGGCCTTCCCGGCGACCGGTATTACGGTCTCGCCCAAAAATACATGCCGCACGGCACCTCCGGCGTCCTGTCCTTCGGCGTGAAGGGCGGCAGAGCCGGCGCCGAGGCCTTCATGAAGAACCTGAAGCTCGCGGCCATCGTCACCCACGTGGCCGACGCCCGCACCTGCATCCTCCATCCCGCCAGCACCACCCATCGCCAGATGAGCGACGAAGAACTGATCGCCGGCGGCGTGGCCCCCGACATGATGCGCCTGAGCGTGGGAATCGAGGATCCCGAGGACATCCTCGCCGATCTTTCCCAGGCTCTCGAAGCGGTCTGATCCCCCTTTATACGTTCCGCCGGAGAAAGGCACGGGCTTTTCTCCGGCGGTCTTTTCTTTTTTATTTTCATTCCCTGACACTCTGCGCCGGGCGTTTTTTACGCCGCAAGCCCTCTTTTCCGTGCTTTCGCTTTGCATCGGGAAGCCAATTATGCTATACTGAGAAAAAAGCGTTCGGAGGTCTTCCATGGAGTATATTCTTCCCGCTCTCGCGGCGCTGCTTTCCCTGGCCGCGGTGATCCTTTGTCTGGTGCTGCTTGTGAAAACCGGCCGTGCTTCGCGCGACACGCGCCTTCTGGACGAGCTTCACGAGGAGATGCGCCTTTCCCGGGGAGAGATCCGGGACATCCTCCGGCAGAACGCCGAGGCCTCCTCGCGCACCGCCTCTTCAGAAAAGCAGTATTATTTCGAGGCGCAGGAGGCGCGGCTTTCGGAGCTTTCCACCTCCCAGAAGCGCCTGCAGGAGGACGTGCACCGCGCCCTTTTGCTGCAGGACGAGCGCCTCCGGGATCTTTCCCAAAAAGAAGAGGCCCTGCGCGAAGCTCTCGCCGGGCAGATGAAGGAGATGCGGGAGGAGAATACGCGCCGCACCGAGGAGCTTCGCAAGACGGTGGACGAAAGGCTGGAGAAATCGCTGGAAAGCCAGATCACCCGCTCCTTCGGGCTGGTGAACGAAAGGCTGGAGCAGGTATATAAGGGCCTCGGCGAAATGCAGACCCTGGCCTCGGGCGTGGGCGATCTGAAAAAAGTGCTCACCAACGTGAAGACCAAGGGAATTCTGGGAGAACTGCAGCTCGGCGCGATCTTAGAGGACATCCTTTCCCCCGACCAGTACGAGACCGACGTCGCCACCGTCCCCGGCAGCCGCGACCGGGTGGAGTACGCCGTGAAGATGCCCGGAAGCGGCGGCGGCACGGTGCTTCTGCCCATCGACGCGAAATTCCCCTCCGAGCCTTATCAGGCTCTGGAGGCGGCCTACGAATCAGGCTCCCCCGAGGAGATCGGAGAAGCCGCGCGCTTTCTGGTGGCAAGGCTCCGCGCCGAGGCGCGGGACATCCGCCAGAAGTACGTGGAGCCGCCCCACACCACCGATTTCGCGATCATGTTCCTGCCCTTCGAGGGGCTTTACGCCGAGGCGGTGCGCCACGGCCTGATCGAAAGCCTCCAGCGGGATTACCGGGTCAATCTGGCCGGTCCCTCCACCATGGCGGCCCTTCTCAACAGCCTCCAGCTCGGCTTCCGGAACCTGGCGATCCAGAAGCGCTCGGCCGAGGTGTGGCAGGTCCTGATCTCGGTCAAGAACGAATTTGAAAAATTCGGCGAGGCGCTGGCCATGACCGACCGCCGCCTTTCCCAGGCGCAGAGCGAGCTGGAAAATCTGGTGGGCGTGCGCACCCGTCAGATCCAGAGACGGCTGGACAAATTATCCTCCCCCGCCGATGCGGGCGTCGCCCTTCCGGAGGCGGACGGGGAAGAGACCGGCGGCCTTCCCGTATGATCCGGGCGTCCGCCCTTTTCCCGGTTTTGGCCCCGCGGCCTGCGCCGACCCGTTTTCCCCCTTTATAAGCACGACGAAAAAGGAGACTGTGATGAAAGAACTGACGAAAGAAGAGGCCTGGGCCCTGCTCAGGGAGTATAACGAGGGCGAATTCCATCTGC
>CACYBP010000314.1 GCA_902772625.1 Oscillospiraceae bacterium | reverse complement strand
TTTTCGTGGCTCGGCACGCCCCAGGTGGTGCAGTATTCGTTGAACATCACCGGCGGCAGCGAAAGGGTCTTCGGGCGGTTCTTCTCCTGGATATCCAAAAGGCGCTGGGACGCCTTTTCGGCGTCGCCGAAGGCGGCGGTGAGATAAAGAGAGGGGGTGCGGAAGCGCTCTCCCGGGGCAAGGGTCTTGGACCAGTGCCCGAAATCGTGGTCGGCAAGGCCCCCCGAAAGCGAAAGACCGTAATCCTTGCGCCGCAGCTCCATCTGCCAGGAGCACGCGGCCTCCAGGCCGGCCGCCCAGCTCACGTCCCGGAGCTTGTCGTGCACGGCCAGGAAGGGGAAATACCCGTTCACCGGGAGCGAGCCCAGAGTGCCGATCTTTTTGACCCGCACGCCGTGGCGCGCCCAGCTGGTCTCCAGCCCCGCGTCCTCCAGACTTTCGGTGACGAATCTTCCCTCGGCGCTCCAGGAGGACAGGGCGGTGGTGATCTCCATGGAATCGGGCGCCTCTCCGGCGTCGAAGGGGGTCAGGCCCCCCAGGGTGCCGCTGGAAAGCATGTCCAGAGTGAAGGGCGCGTCTCCCGCGTTTTCGATCTCGGTATAGATCTCCAGGGCGCGGAGCGTCTCCGAGAAGACCGCTACGTGGGAAAGTCTCCGCCCGCCCGGAAGATCCTCAAAGCGCGTGACGATCTTTTCCCCCCGGATCTCCTGTCCGGCATAGACGAGCCTTTCCACCGAGCCGGAGTTTGCCAGGGTGCGCCCCGAGGCAAAGGCTGAAGGCAGGGCGTCGCCCCGGACGTAAAGCTGGATCAGGGGCTCGGGAAGCGCGTCCTTTTCCCGGAGAAAGGGTTCGGCTGCGGCGGGGATCAGCGAAAGGCCCACCCGGGAAGCGCCGTCGGTTTCGTACCGGAGGAGCATATCGCCCCGTACAAAGCGTGAAAGTTCCTGATTCATGGCAGTTTTCCTTTCTTGTTTTCTGTCAGATAACACCGCGGGACGGCGTTCCGCCCCCCGGGACCGCGGGGAAAAAACGCCGGAAACAAAAAGGAACGGCCCTCGGCGCGCGGATTGCGCGGGACGAAAAGGCCGTTGCCTTCTTTACTTGATCACAGGTTCTTTCTCCGGAGCCAGACCACCACGCCGCCTGCGAACAGGAGCACCGGGATGGCGATCAGGACGCCGAGGATGATCTGCCGGTCGATCTCAAGCGTGACCAGGTCGCTGGCGGTGAAGACCTTGTACTTGAAGGCCGACAGGTCGTTGCCGCCGAAGAAATCGCTGAGCAGGACCGACATGAAGCTCCAGTTGCTGAAGGAGCTGCTGTTGAAATAGGTGTCGCTGAGGGCGTCGCCGGAGGTGAGCACCAGAAGCTTGCCGTTGGTCTCGTCGCCCGCCTTGTCCACGGTGGGCCGGCGGGTCAGAAGCGAGGCCACCGGGAAGACGCCCGACTCGTCGTCCGCGGCGCGGGTGACCGCGGTGGGATCGCGCACCAGATCGGCGACCTTGGTGAAGGCGGAATCGTAGGTGTTCAGAAGATCCTGCTTGGACCAGCCGGTACCGGCCACGTCCATGGTGGTCATGCGCAGGCTGTTCGGGAAGATCAGCATGGTGTCCACCGTGGTCAGGCTCTGCATGACTTCGCTCTGGATGGGGGTGACGCGCACCGCCTCGGGATGGCCGGTGCGGCTGTTGGCGTCGTCGTAGATCGCCTGATCGCTGACGGTGATGCCGTATTCGCGCAGGTAGTAGATCAGGTTGGAGGCGTCCTTGCTCTCGGTACCGAGGGCGACGATCACCTTGCCGAGATTGCGGTTGAGATAGGAATCCAGCACCGCGATCTCATCGGAGGAGTAATCCTTTTCGGGGGCGCAGATCACGATCAGATCGGTGTCCTCGGGAAGGGTCTCGGTGGTCAGGTTGACATAGCTGACGTCGAAGTTGTTGGACTCCAGGAAGGAGACCAGCTTGGCGCCGTTGCCGCCGTCCCGGCCGTTGTTCTCACCCTTGCCGTCCAGAAGCACCGCGCTCCGGCGGGAGCCGGTGTCGCAGTAGTAGATGGCCGAGGCCAGCGCGTGCTCGAGATTCAGACCCACCGGCTTTTCCTCGCTGAAGCTGTCGGCCGAACGGAAATAGATGTAATCGTAGTAGGTCAGAAGGCGGTAGGCCGCGTCGCTCTTCACCAGGATCGAGTAGGACGGGATCTCGCCGAGCTGGAAGTCCTGGGTAAAGGAGGGGTTCCTTTCGATGTCCACGTATTCCACCTTCACCTTGCCGCCCGAAAGCACCGGGTAGCGGTTCAGGATGGAGGCGATGCTGGGGCCGTAGATGCCCAGGGTCTTGTTGGTGTCCACCACGTCGGCCTCGGGGGCCAGCATGTAGATGTTGATGGAGTTTTCCACGTTTTTCAGCATCTCCACCGTGGCGTCGGAGATGTCGTAACGCTGGTCGGCGGTCATGTCCGCCTTGAGATTGAAGCGGTCGGTCAGAAGGCTGGCCGCCACGTTGAGCAGGATCGCCGCGGCGATCACGATGGCGGTGAAGGCGATGGCCGAGACGCCGTAGGTCACTCTTTTGCTGAATGTCGGTTTCTTCATGTCTTTTTCCTCCTCCCGATCAGCTGTAACGTTTCTTTTCCAGGACCCGGGAGGCCAGGAACAGGAAAAGGGCGGCGACGCTGACGTAGTAGACCAGATCGCCGAAGCTGAACTGCCCGTAAGCGAAGCTCTGGAAGCGCATGAAGGGGGAAACGTATCCGGCGATCTTGACGATGGTCGCGTTGCCGGTCAGGGAAGCCAGGTCGTCCAGATAGATCAGGGCGATGAAGGCGCCCCAGTTGGCGATGATGGAGACCAGAAGGTTCTCGGTCAGGGAGGAGATGAAGATCGCGATGGAAAGGAAGGAGCTGGCCGCGGCGATCAGGGCCACGTAGTTGCCGAACATGGTCCAGCCCGGAAGCTCGCCGTAGATCGAGATGATGATCGGGATCGCCAGGCTCAAAACCACGGTGATCAGGATCGAAACCATGCCCGCCAGGTATTTCCCCATCACGATGGAGAAGGAGCTGACCGGGGCGGTGAGCAGGAGCTGGTCGGTCTTCTGGCGGTATTCCTCGGTCACCAGCCGCATGGTCAGGATCGGAACCGGCAGGAACAGCCAGTAGATCAGGTTGCCCATAACCACCGAAACGTCGGAGGTCTGGGTGGTGTAGACGTTGAAAACGTAGAAAAGAACGTAGAACAGCAGAAGAAGGGTCCCGCTGAACACGTAGCCCACCGGCGTTTTGTAAAGCGCCTTCAGGTCTCTTTTATAGATGGCGATCAACCCTTATTCCCCCTTTTCGCTTTTTTGTCGGCGGACTTTGCCTCGTCCGAAAGGTTCAGGGAGCTGTTGACGTCGCCCGCGGCCTCTTTTTTGCGGCTGCGGCGGACGCGGCCCGCGCGGCCTTCGTCCTCGGTGACCCGCTGGCCGGTCAGCTTGATGAAGATGTCCTCCAGCGTCGCGCCCACCGGGGTGAGCTGCAGCACCGGCAGATTGGCCTTTTCCAGGGACAGGAAGATCTTCTGCCGCACGTCCTCGTTTTCCCGGGACACGATGAGGTAATCGGTGGAGCCGAACTCCTTGGAACCCTGGGGCGTGACCGATTTCATGCCGTCGATGTTCTTCAGGACGCTGACGATCATCTCGGGGTTGCCGGTGACCCGGAGGTTGTAGCGGCGCTCGCTTTCCACCGTGCGCGCCAGATTTTCCGGCGTGTCGTCGGCGATCAGCCTTCCCTTGTTGATCACCAGCACCCGGCCGCAGATCTGCTGGATCTCGGAGAGGATGTGGCTGGAGAGGATGACGGTGCGCTTCTTGCCCAGATCCTTGATGACGTTGCGGATCTCGATGATCTGGATGGGGTCAAGGCCCACGGTGGGCTCGTCCAGGATCAGGACGTCCGGGTCTCCCACCAGCGCCTGGGCAAGACCAACGCGCTGCTTGTATCCCTTGGAAAGGTTCCGGGTCATCCGGCCGAAGACGTTGTCGATGCCCACGATCTCGCAGATGTTGCCGATGTGTTTTTCTCTTTCCTTGGCCGTGCCGCGGCATCCCTTCAGCTCGTAGATGAAATTCAGGTATTCCTTGACGGTCATGTCAAAATAGAGCGGCGGGTTCTCGGGCAGATACCCCAAACGCTTTTTGGCCGGGATGGGATCCTCCAGAATGTCGATCCCGGCGACCTTCACGCTGCCGGAGGTGGCGGAAAGATACCCGGTCACGATGTTCATGGTGGTGGATTTCCCCGCGCCGTTGGGCCCGAGGAAGCCGACGACCTCGCCTTCGTCGATAAAGAAGCTGATGTCGTTGACCGCTTTTTTATCGCCGTAATGCTTGACAAGATTTGTCACTTCTATCATTTGCAATTGCCTCCCACTTGTCATCGGGGCGGCCCGTCCTCTGCCGGGGGCAAAAGGCCGTCCTTCCGATCGGTCCGGAATCGGACCGCGCCCGCTTTTTCCGGGGGAAAAGGCCGGGCGGGTCCCCGCCGGGGGAAAGAGAGGCGCCCTCCCTTCGCTTCCGACGGAAATTCCACAGGATATTATACCATAGCGAAAAAAGCATTACAACACCAATATTTTGTTATTTGGTCTTCTTTTTATCGAACAAATCGCCCGCCGGGGGCAGTTCCCGCCCCCGCGGTTCGCCGCGCGGGGCGAAAAGAGGGCGGGAAACCGTACGGAAAATGAGCCGCAATCCCACTTGCAAGAATCGGGAATTCGTGTATAATAAGGATCGGAAGCCCAACCCAAGAAAGAAAGGAATGCGTTATGAAGATCACAAAGCTTGAAACCATCCACGTCAAGCCCCGCTGGCTCTTTCTGAAGATCCACACCGACGAAGGGATCGTCGGCCTGGGCGAGCCTGTGGTGGAAGGCCGCGCGCAGACGGTGGAGACCTGCGTCAAGGAGATCGCCGAAAGATATCTGATCGGCCAGGATCCGCTGCGCATCACCCATCACTGGCAGGCCATTTATCTGGGCCAGTTCTATCAGGGCGGCCCGGTCCTGACCAGCGCCATCGCCGGCATCGACCAGGCTCTCTGGGACATCAAGGGCAAATACTACGGCGTCCCGGTGTACGAGCTGCTCGGCGGCCGCACCCGCGACAAGATCAAGGTCTACGGCCACTTCGGCGGCAGCAACTATGAGGAAATCCAGGCCTCGGCCACCGCGTCGAAGGCCAAGGGCTACACCGCCTTCAAGACCGGCGTGGGCGGCCCGGTGAAATTCATCGACACCATGAAGAAGGTGCAGGAGTTCGCCGACCGCATCGCCCAGACCCGCGAGATCATCGGGCCGGAATGCGACCTCGGCATCGACTTCCACGGCGAGGTCTCTCCCGCCATGTCCATGATCCTGATCAAGGCCATCGAGGAATACCAGCCCCTGTTCATCGAGGAGCCGGTGCTCCCCGGCAACGTGGACGAGCTTGCCCGCGTCGCCCGCTCCACCTATATCCCCATCGCCACCGGCGAACGCCTCTTCACCAAATGGCAGTTCCGCGAAGTGCTTGAAAAACAGGCCGCCGTGGTGCTCCAGCCCGACCTTTCCCACGCGGGCGGCATCTCCGAATGCCGGATCATCGCCGGCATGGCCGAAGCCTCCTACGCCACGGTCGCGCCGCACTGCCCGCTCGGCCCCATCGCCCTGGCCGCCTGCTTCCAGATCGACGCCGCCATCCCGAACTTCCTCTGCCAGGAATCGGTCACCATGGGCGCCGGCTATCTGAAGGAGCCCTTCGTGGTGGAGAACGGCTACGTCAAGACCCCCACCAAGCCTGGTCTCGGCATCGAGCTTGACGAGGACGCCATCGCCGAAAAGGTCTTCGAGGGCAACTGGGAGACCCCGCGCTACTGGTACGAGGACGGAAGCGTCGCCGTCTGGTAAGCGAAACTTTCCCGCAGAAAACCGTAAAAAACGCCGCGCGCGGAGAAAACCGCGCGCG